>CAJXUO010000011.1 GCA_913061425.1 uncultured Lutibacter sp. | reverse complement strand
CCTTCAATACCAATAAAATCTCCAATATCTAAGAGTTTTTTATACACATCATTATAGAGTGTTTTATCTTCTCCAGTACATATTTCATCACGATTGAAATACACTTGTATTTTCCCTTCACTATCTTGTAATTCAGCAAAAGATGCTTTTCCTTGAATTCTACGCGACATTAATCTTCCTGCAATTACCACCTGTTTATCTTCAGCAAAGTTTTCTTTAATCTGTTTAGAATTTTGATCTACAGGATAAAGGTTTGCTGGATAAGGGTTGATCCCCAATTCTCTTAACTTCGTAAGCTTTTCACGTCTTACAATTTCTTGTTCTGATAATTGCATTGTCAAGTTTTTATTTGATAACTTATTTTGAAAGATGCAAAGATACAATCAAATAATAAATAATAAAATATAAATCAAAAAATGTCTATATTTGTAGTCTGTACGAGAGTACAGAGTTGTGTTGTTTTTGACGTTAATAGCGTCAAATGGTTTTTAAAACCAATGGAAAGCCTCCCGGAATTCGGGATGCTTTTTTTGCTTTATAGCACTATTCTATTAAAAGAAGAGATGCCTATATTCCCAGAATTTTGTAACATAGAGACCAATGAATATACTGCTTATTAGGAATTTTAATCCTGTAGAAAGCATAAAGCCTATAAACGAACCAAATGCTGCTTTTACAGCCCTCGAACTATTTGTACTGTCATAAACCAGTTCTCCAATAAAGGCTCCTAAAAAGGGGCCTACAATGATTCCGAAGGGTCCTAAAAAGAGTAATCCTGCAATTAATCCTAGTACCGTTCCCCAAATCCCATATTTACTTCCGCCAAATTTTTTAGTTCCCCAAGCAGGAATGACATAATCTAATCCCCAAATTAATAGTGCTATTCCTAAAGTGATGCCAAGAAATGTCCAATCAAGTGGAATGATTTTAGTTAAGTGTAGTATAAGTAGACCAATCCATCCAGTTAATGGTCCAGGAAGAACAGGTAAAAAGGAGCCGATAATTCCGAGTAAAACAAAAAAGAAGCCTAAAAAGAGTAAGAAAATATCCATGTATTATGTGTGTTTTAATGTTTCCTATTACAATATAGCAATAACTGTGCTTAAAATTCACTAATGCTTTTTAGAAATGATGGTTTTATTTCTAATTGTAGACTAAAAGAAAATGTTGTACTTTTCAGACATCAATTTTTAATGATGTTGCAACGCGTTTTTACAGTTTTATTTTGTGGATTATTGTTCACATCGTGTGAGTTTTTTCAGAAGAAAGAATTGACAACGGATGTTGTAATTGATACTATTATTGATTACAATTCTATAGATACATTTCCTCTATTCCCAAATTGTGATAGTATACCTTCTCAAGAAAAACAAAAAATTTGTTCGCAAATAAAATTGTCAGAGCATATTTACGCTTCTTTATCAGATTATAAAATTGTAACGTCTAAACAAGTAAATGACACTATTTTAATTCGATTGAAAATTGACAATAATGGTAAATCTACCTTGACAAATGTTCGTTCTTCAGAATTTATAAAGCAAGTGATTCCGAATTTAGATAGTTTAATAAATAGTGGAATTAAAAACCTACCATTATTAAAACCTGCAATAAAAAGAGGAATGCCTGTAGCAACAGAACTTGCATTGCCTATAGTTGTGAAAAATTAATCATTGTTATTCCTGCGAAGACAAGAGTCCAGAAGTAAAGCATTTGTTGAATTCGATACTTTTTCTAATGAGATTAATTTTTATCTAATGAAAAAAAATTAATCATTCAACATTTTCCAAAGCGTATCTTTCAACTCAGACAACCCTTTTTGTGCAACAGATGAAATGAAAAGATGAGGAATACTCTTTGGAATTTCTTTTTCTAATTCAGTTTGTAATTCGTCATCAAGCATATCAGATTTTGAAATAACCAAGAGTCGTTCTTTATCTAGTAATTCAGGATTATGCTGTTTTAACTCGTTTAATAAAATCTCATATTCTTTATTAATATCCTCACTATCAGCAGGAATCAAGAAGAGAAGTGTTGAGTTACGTTCAATATGTCTCAAGAATCTGTGTCCAAGACCTTTTCCTTCATGAGCACCTTCAATAATTCCAGGAATATCTGCCATAACAAATGATCTATGGTCGCGATAATTTACAATTCCTAAGTTTGGCCTTAGAGTTGTAAAAGCATAGTCTGCAATTTTAGGTTTTGCAGCCGTTAGAACTGATAATAATGTTGATTTTCCTGCATTTGGAAAACCTACCAATCCAACATCTGCTAATACTTTTAATTCTAATTGAAACCAATCTTCAAAACCATCAACTCCAGGTTGTGCGTATCTTGGTGTTTGATTTGTAGATGATTTAAAATGCCAGTTCCCACGTCCACCCATTCCGCCTTCAGCAAGAGTAACTTCTTCACCATCAAAAGTAATTTCAAAAAGAATCTCATTAGTTTCAGTGTTTCTTACAATTGTACCTAAAGGCACATCTATATAAACATCACCTCCATCTTTCCCGGTACTTCTACTTTTAGAACCATGTCCACCATGATCTGCTTTAAAATGCTTTTTATATTTTAAGTGTAATAATGTCCACATTCCTTTGTTAGCACGAACAATTATATGCCCTCCACGACCACCATCACCACCATCAGGACCACCTTTAGTGATAAATTTTTCACGGTGTAAGTGTACAGATCCTTTACCTCCTTTACCAGAAGCAACATGAACTTTTACATAGTCAACAAAGTTTCCTTCAGTCATTATTTCTTATTATATAGTGTCGATAATATTACTTAATCGATTTGTGATTTCTTCTATAGATCCAACACCATCGGCACCAAAATACTTATTTTGATTGGTATAGTAATCTTTTAAAATAGCAGTTTTTGTATTGTATTCGTTAAATCTATTTCTAATTTTTGTTTCGTCTTGATCGTCAGGTCTACCACTAGTTTTTCCACGTTCTAAAAGACGTGCTACTAATAAATCTTCTGGAACTTCAAGAGCAATCATACCATCAATAGTTTCACCTTTTTTAGATAAAAAAGTGTCTAATGCTTTGGCTTGTGAAGTTGTTCTTGGAAAACCGTCGAAAATAAAGCCTTTTGCATCTGTATTTTTATCTACTTCAGCTTCTAACATATTTATAGTTACTTCATCAGGAACTAAATTACCATCATCCATATAAGATTTGGCTAATATTCCAAGTTCTGTTTTGTTTTTGATATTATATCTAAAAATATCACCTGTAGAAATATGCACTAAATTATATTTTTCTTTTAATGAATCTGCTTGAGTCCCTTTTCCTGCACCTGGAGGTCCAAATAATACAATATTGGTCATTGTTTGCGTTGTTATTTTATAAATACTGTTCAAATTTCTGCCTAAGTTGTTATAATCCATTCCGTAACCAACAATAAATTCGTCTGGAATTGACATTCCAAGATAATCGATTGGTAATTCTTTTTTGAATACATCTGGTTTTAAAAATAGAGATGCAATTTTTAATGTTTTTACATTTTTAGTTCTAAAAATATCATATATTTTTTGGAGGGTACTTCCTGTATCAATAATGTCTTCTAATATTATTACAGTTCTATTTGATAAGTCTTCATTGATGCCAATTAACTCATTAACTTGACCTGAAAATTTAGTGCCTTCATATGAATTTAATTTAACAAATGACACTTCGCAATTATAAGGATAGTTCCTTACAATATCTGCTGCAAGAATAAACGAACCATTCAGTATCCCAATGAAAATTGGGACTTCATCTTTAAAATCGTTTGCAATTTGATTTGCTAATAATTTTACTGATTGCTCAACTTTTTCCTTAGAAATATAAGGTTTGAAGTAGTTATCATGTAATTTTATAATGCTCATATTGGGTAATGTAACGAAGGTGTAAAAATAAGAAAAACCGTCTCAAAATGAGACGGTTTTAGTTGTTATTTAGAAAGACAAATTATTTTTTCTTGTTTTCTAATTTTTTAGATGTGTCATACATTATTGGCGATGCAATAAATAATGATGAATATGTACCAACTACAACACCTACTATTAATGCAAACATAAATCCTTTAATAGAATCACCTCCGAATAAGAAGATTGCAAATAACACTACTAATGTTGTTATAGAAGTATTAATTGTTCTACCTAAAGTATTGCTCAGTGCACTATTAACTATTTTAGAATATTTCCAAGAACTATGTAGTTTAGTGTATTCTCTAATTCTATCAAATATGACAACAGTATCATTTAGTGAATATCCAACAACTGTTAGTATTGCGGCAATAAATGATTGTCCTATTTCCATATCAAATGGCATTACACTATAGAATATTGAGAATATTGCTAATACAATTAATACATCATGGAATACGGCTACTACAGCACCTAAACTGTATTGCCATTTTCTAAAACGCAATAAAATATATAAGAATACAATCAATAATGATCCAATAATTGCCCAACCTGCAGCAGCTTTAATATCATCTGCAATTGTTGGTTCAACTTTCATTTTACTTTCAATTCCTACAGTTCTTTCGCCTTTATAGCCTACTTTAAATTGATCTAAAGTAGTTCCGTCAGGTAAAAAAGATTGAAGACCAGTAAATAATTTATTTCTAACTTCATTATCTATTTCATTTCCTTCTTCATCAATTCTATACTTTGTAGTAATTTTTAATTGTGAATCTTCACCGTATGTTTTTACTTCAGGAGCATCTCCAAAAGCACCTTTTAAAGTTGCAGCAACTTCTGTAGGGTTAACAGGTTCAGCGAACTTTACAATATAAGAACGACCTCCAACGAAATCTACACCGTAATTTAAACTGTTAGTTAACAATGAAAATAAACCACCAGCAATAATAATTCCTGAAATGATATATGCAATTTTACGCTTCTTTAAGAAGTCTACATTGATATTTTTAAACCAGCTTTTAGTAATGTTTGTATTAAAGGTTAAGTTATTTTTACTTGTATACCAGTCTAATAACATTCTTGTAATAAATACAGCTGTAAATAAAGAGGTAACAATACCTAACATTAATGTTGTTGCAAAACCTTTAATTGGTCCTGTACCAAATATAAATAAGATAACACCAGTTAAGAAAGTAGTAACGTTGGCATCTAAAATTGCTGATAATGCACCTTTAAAACTAAATCCACCAGCAATGGCTTCTTTTAATCCTTTTCCATTATCAAGTTCTTCTTTAATACGTTCGAAAATAATTACGTTTGCATCTACAGACATACCTATTGTTAAGATAATACCTGCAATTCCAGGAAGTGTTAATACAAATCCGAATGACGCAAAGACTCCGAAGATTAATAAGATATTAAATGCTAAAGCAATATTAGCAAACAATCCTGCTTTACCGTAATAGAATAACATCCAAAGTAAAATAAGGATTAGTGCAATTCCGAAAGAAGTAAAACTACTGTCAATTGCTTTTTGACCTAATGATGCTCCAACAACAGCTGACTGAATAATATGTGCTCTTGCCGGTAATTTTCCAGCCTTTAATATATTGGCTAAATCTTCTGCCTCTTCAATAGTCATACTACCACCAGAAATAGATGTATTTCCTGCTAAAATTGGATCTCCAACTCTAGGAGCAGAATGTACTTCGTTATCAAGAACAACAGCAACAAAGCCGCCATTTGCATTTTCTGTAGTTAATTTAGCCCATAATTTTGAACCATAAGTATTCATTGACATACTAACTTCTGGATTTGAACCGAATTGGTCAAAACCTTGTCTTGCATCTTCAATTACATCACCTTCTATTGGAGCAATATCTTCACGGTTAGATTTAATTGCATACAATCCAATAACTTCACCGTTTGCTTTAGCATCCCATAAGAATTTAGCATAACGCATATCACTTGGTAATAAACTCCTTACTTCTTTTAATCCTAAAAATGTATTAACTCTTGCAGTATCAATAATTGCTGCTTGACCTATAAATGAACTTTTTTGATTTTCTGTTTGTGCGAAATTTGGTCCAAGGAAAGAAAATAATCTATTTTGTTTTTTTTGAGTTGCTATAGAGTCAGTTACAGCACCTAATAAATCATCTAAATTTTCAGTTGTTGTGTCGTCTTTTACAGTTTCATCTTTAAATAATTCTGCAGTTTTAGCATCTGCTTCAATTAAGAAGTTCTGAATATCACTATTTGCATATGCTTCCCAGAACTGTAGTTTTGCAGTTCCAGTAATTAATTTTTCTATACGATCAATATCTTTTGCTCCAGGTAATTCTATTAAAATTCTACCTGATTTTCCAATACGTTGAATGTTTGGTTGAGTTACACCAAATTTATCTATACGACTTCTTAATACTTGAAATGCTGTAGAGATAGAAGCGTCAATTTCTTCTTCTATAACAGGTTCTACTTCTGCATTCGTATTTTTAAAATTGATTTTTCCACTTAGTGATTTGTTTCCAAAAATACTTGGATCACTTAATTGAATGTCTTTACCAGCACTTGCTTTAGCAAAGGCTTCAAAGAAAAGAGCAGTATATGTGTTATCACTATTTTTTTGAGCAGCAGTTGCATTTTCTAATGCTTCATTAAATACTGGATTTTTAGAGTTGTTTGATAATCCAACTAAAATATCTCTTACAGATACTTGTAAAATTGCATTGATACCTCCTTTTAAATCCAACCCTAAATTTAAAGACTTGTCTTTAATATCGTTGTACGTAAACCTTCCTAAGATAGTAGAGTCATTGGCTACAGAATCTAAGTAAATTCTTTCGTATTTGTTTAATAAAGTAGCGTCGCCATCAGCTTTTAATATCGAAAATTCTTCGGCATCATTCTCAACCTTATTTGTAAGTGCTGTAAATGATAATTGGTATAAACTTACTATTCCAAAAAGGATAGCAAATAACTTAATAAGTCCTTTGTTTTGCATTCTATATTAATTTAAGTCTTCAATTTCTTAATAAACGTGCAAATATATAATTTCCAGGGGAAAAGTTGGCACTTTTTTAACTAAAAGATTGAACCGAACAAGGTTTTAGATTTTAAGTAGTTTTAAACTATAATTTTATTGCTTTATTAAAGTATCAATAAAAAACTATATTAGCTTTAAAAAATTTCTCAATAAATGAAACACTTAACAGATATCGAAATTGCTCAAAAAGCAACTTTAAGCCATATTAAAGAAATCGCTCAAAAATTAAAAATTGAAGAAGATGATTTGGAGATGTATGGAAAATACAAGGCGAAACTTCCTTTAAATTTAATTAATGAAGAAGCGATAAAAAGCAATAATTTAGTTTTAGTTACTGCGTTAACTCCAACGCCTGCAGGTGAAGGAAAGACAACCGTCTCAATTGGTTTAACGGAAGGGTTGAATAAGATAGGGAAGCAAGCAACGGTAGTGTTAAGAGAGCCGTCTTTAGGGCCAGTATTTGGCATGAAAGGTGGTGCGGCAGGAGGAGGTTATTCTCAAGTTGTACCGATGGAAGATATAAATCTTCATTTTACGGGAGATTTTAATGCAATTGAAAAGGCAAATAATTTGTTGTCAGCATTGATAGATAATAATTTGCAGAGCAAAGTTGGAAATTTGAATTTAGATGCTAGAACAATTCTTTGGAAGCGTGTAATAGATATGAATGATCGAGCATTACGTGAAATCACAATTGGTTTAGGAGGTATCTCAAATGGTATTCCTCGTCAAGATGGATTTAATATAACACCAGCATCTGAAGTGATGGCTATTTTATGCATGGCTTCTAATTTTGAAGATTTAAAGCAACGATTAGGAGATGTTTTTATAGGCTTTACATTTACTAAGAAAGCAATCTTTGCAAGAGATTTGAATGCCGAAAATGCGATGGCTATATTATTAAAGGATGCTATTAAACCAAATTTAGTTCAGACTTTAGAGAAAAATCCAGCAATAATTCACGGAGGTCCTTTTGCAAATATTGCTCAAGGGACGAATACAATTATTGCAACAAAAATGGGACTTTCACTGTCTAATTATGTAGTTACAGAAGCCGGTTTTGGTGCTGATTTAGGTGCTGAGAAGTTTTTGAATATTAAGTGTGCACATGCAGGTTTAAATCCTAAATGTGTTGTTTTAGTGGCGACAATTAGAGCGCTTCGTCATCATGGAGGAGCAGAGAGAGAAGAATATAATACACCAAACTTAGAGAGAGTCAAAAAAGGATTTGAGAATTTAGAAAAACATATTGAAAATATTAGAAAATTTAATATTGAACCAGTTGTTGCTATCAATTCTTTTGTTTCTGATAGTATTGAAGAAGTGAATTTAATCATAGAAAGCTGTAAGTCTTTAAATGTTCATGCTGTAGTTTCAGAAGGTTGGGCAAATGGAGGTGAAGGAACTAAAAATTTAGCAAAAGCAGTTGTTGATATAGTTGAGAATAAAGCAACTCAGTTTAAACCTTTATATGATTGGAATTCTCCAATGCGTGAAAAAATTGAAACAATTGCTAAAGAGATTTATGGTGCTGATGGCGTAGATTTCGATAAAAAGGCTTTATTGAATCTGAGAAGAATTGATAGGTTAGGGTTTAATAATTTTGCGGTTTGTATGGCTAAAACTCAAAAATCATTTTCAGATGATGAAACTAAAAAAGGGCGTCCAACAGGATTTAGAGTCAGTGTTCGTGAAATAGAAATTGCAGCAGGAGCACGATTTGTTATTCCAATATTAGGAAAAATGATGCGTATGCCAGGACTTCCTCCGATACCAGCATCTACAAATATGCATATTGATAATAATGGAGTTATTTCAGGATTGTCTTAACATTTTTTTTACTTAATTATGATGAAAAATAGGATTACTATCCTGCTTTCCCTTTAAATAATAAATTCAGTGAGTATACTTAGGTAACAATACAAAAGCCTCAAAGAATTTCTTTGAGGCTTTCAGGTTTTATGAAATTTATGAAATAATTTATAATTCTAATAAACCATTTGTTTTCTTAACTCCTTCTGCACTTTCAGAAAGTTTTGCTTTTTCAGCATCACTTAAGTCAATTTCTACAATTTTCTCAATTCCATTTCTTCCAAGAATCACAGGAACTCCAATACATAAATCATTCAGGCCATATTCTCCTTCTAGTAAAACTGAGCATGGGAACATTTTTTGTTGGTCACATGCAATTGCCTGAACTAATGCAGAAACTGCCGCTCCAGGAGCGTACCATGCACTTGTTCCTAATAATCCAGTTAAAGTTGCGCCACCTACTTTGGTGTCTGAAGCAACTTGCTCTAAACGTTCGTTTGAAATTAATTCTGAAACTTTCACACTATTTCTAGCAGCAAGTCTTGTTAAAGGAACCATACCTTTATCACTGTGACCTCCAATTACCATTCCATCAACATCTGAAATTGGCGCGTTTAACGCTTCAGCTAATCTGTATTTGAAACGAGCACTATCTAATGCTCCACCCATTCCAATAATTCTGTTTTTTGGTAAGTCTGTAGTTTTATGAACTAAATAAGTCATCGTATCCATAGGATTACTTACAACTATAATAATCACATTAGGAGAATGTTCAATTAAACTTTTAGAAACCATTTTCACAATTCCTGCATTAATTCCGATTAACTCTTCACGTGTCATTCCAGGTTTTCTTGGGATTCCACTTGTAATTACTGCAATATCACTATTTGCAGTTTTAGAATAATCACTTGTAGATCCAACAATTTTAGTATCAAATCCGTTTAAAGATGCAGTTTGCATTAAGTCCATTGCTTTTCCTTCAGCAAAACCTTCTTTAATATCTAATATTACAACTTCTGATGCAAAATCTTTAATTGCAATATACTCTGCACAACTAGCACCTACTGCTCCAGCGCCAACAACTGTTACTTTCATTTTATTTTATTTTAAATTTGTATTATATATCAATTTTCGCATACTTAGCATTTTTCTCAATAAACTCTCTACGAGGTGGAACTTCATCTCCCATCAACATAGAGAATACTCTATCTGCTTCAGTACCATTCTCAATTACAATTTGTCTTAAGGTTCTAAATTCCGGATTCATAGTTGTATCCCACAATTGTCCGGCATTCATCTCTCCTAGACCTTTATACCTTTGTATTGCTGCGCTTCCGCCCATTTTTTGAACAATTAAATCACGCTGATCATCATTCCAAGCATACTCTCTTTTTTGTCCTTTTTTAACTAAATATAGTGGTGGTGCGGCAATATAAACGCATCCTTCTTCAATCAATTCTTTCATAAATCGGAAGAAGAAAGTTAGAATAAGTGTAGCAATGTGACTACCATCAACATCGGCATCACACATAATAACTACTTTTTTGTATCTTAGTTTTGATAAGTTTAAGGCTCTTGGATCTTCTTCAGTTCCTATAGAAACACCTAATGCTGTAAACATGTTTTTGATTTCTTCATTTTCAAAAACTTTATGTTGCATTGCTTTTTCAACGTTCAATATTTTCCCTCTTAAAGGTAATATTGCTTGGAACATTCTATCACGCCCTTGTTTTGCAGTTCCACCTGCCGAATCTCCCTCAACTAGGAAAATTTCACACTTATCTGGATCTGTTTCAGAACAGTCACTTAATTTTCCAGGTAATCCACCAATAGACATTACAGTTTTACGTTGCACCATTTCTCTGGCTTTACGTGCTGCATGACGTGCGGTAGCTGCTAAGATTACTTTCTGAACAATAATTTTTGCATCATTAGGATTTTCTTCCAAATAATCAGTTAGCATTTCAGAAACTGCTTGAGATACAGCAGAAGTTACATCTCTATTTCCTAATTTGGTTTTTGTTTGTCCTTCAAATTGTGGTTCTGCAACTTTTACAGAAACAATCGCTGTTAATCCTTCACGGAAATCATCACCAGCAATTTCAAATTTTACATTTTTCAATAAACCAGAATTGTCAGCATACTTTTTTAAAGTCCCTGTAAGTCCACGTCTAAAACCTGATAAATGAGTACCACCTTCATGTGTGTTAATATTGTTCACATAAGAATGTAAATTTTCAGAATAAGAGGTGTTATATACCATTGCAACTTCAACTGGAATACCATTTTTCTCACCTTCCATTGAGATAATATTCGCCGTTAATTGCTCGCGAGTAGAATCTAAATATCTTATAAATTCTGGTAAACCTTCGCTACTTGTGAAAGTTTCTGTAACATGATTTCCTTCATCATCTGTAGAGCGATTGTCAGTTAAAGTAATTGTAATTCCTTTATTTAAATATGACAATTCACGTAAACGAGAAGATAATATATCGTAACTATATTCAGTAGTTTGAGTAAATATTGATTTGTCTGGTAAGAAAGTTACGATTGTTCCAGTGAAATCAGTTTCGCCAATCTCTTTTACAGGATATAATGCTTTTCCTTCAGAGTATTCTTGTTGCCAAACTTTACCTTCTTTATGAACTGTTGCTGTTAAATGTTGCGAAAGTGCATTTACACAAGAAACACCAACACCGTGTAATCCACCAGAAACTTTGTAAGAATCCTTATCGAATTTTCCACCAGCACCAATTTTAGTCATTACCACTTGTAAAGCAGAAACGCCTTCTTTTTCGTGAATTCCAACAGGAATTCCACGACCATTATCTTTAGTTGATATAGAATTATCTTCATTAATAACCACGTCTATAGCGTCACAATATCCTCCCATTGCTTCATCAATAGAGTTGTCTACAACTTCGTAAACTAAATGGTGTAAACCACGTGTCCCAACATCTCCTATATACATTGAAGGGCGCATTCTAACATGCTCCATTCCTTCTAACGCCTGAATACTCGAGGCATCATAATTATGTTTTTTTGCTTCTTCGCTCATATTTTAATAGTTGTTATTTTAAACAAAAATGAATAATAACAAAGATACAAAAAGCAACGATGAAATTAAACTGTTTTAGCAACGTTTGGTTGAAGTTTTTAACAAATTGTGAATATTACAAAACACGCTTAAAGGGCGTAAAAACAGCCTTAAAAAAGATTTTAATCTTTTTTTGGAGCGTTAGAAAATGAGAAATTTTTAAACTTGATTAGAACTTTTTATATGAGTTGTAAAAAGCTTTTTTATTTTTAGAAATAAGGGTAAAAAAAGAGCGTTTAATCTTTGTTGCGGTCTAAATTTTCTTGGGTTACCATTGGCCCTAATTTTTTTCCGCCAAGTAAATGCATATGAATATGAAAAATGGACTGTCCTGCAT
>CAJXUO010000010.1 GCA_913061425.1 uncultured Lutibacter sp. | reverse complement strand
CACCTCTCTATTCGTCGGCAGCGTCAGATGTGTATAAGAGACAGATCATATAGAGACTAAAGATCAAAATTATTTAGAGTTTAGTAATCCAGAAAACAAATTTTTCGCAAAAATTTGTTTAAAATCAGGTGCTAGCTTACAAAAATTAATACTAAATAACAAACTGATTATTAAAGAATTTGAAGCTGCTTCTAGCGAGAAAAAATACGCTGCTTCTATCTTATTTCCTTTTAATGGTAGGGTTCAAAAAGGAAAATACACTTTTAACAATACAACACATCAACTAAAAATTAACAACCCAGAAACAAAAAGCGCACTTCATGGGCTTGTCTATAATAAAAAATTTAACCTTTTAAACTATACTACTTCTGAGCAATCACAAACAATCAGTTTAAAATACAACCAATCAGAAAAGGAAATTGGTTTTCCTTTTAAATACTCTATTACGCTTACATATACTTTTTTTAAAAATGGAGTTACATTAAATGCTCATATAAAAAACGAAGGTGATGATTCTTTTCCTTATAGTTTAGGTTGGCATCCGTATTTTTTTAGTGAAAACCTGCACGAAAGCACATTGTTAATTGATAGTTCAAAGAAAATTGTTTTTGACAAAAACATGTCTCCAATAAAACTTACTACAAACAATTACAATTCTGAATTTCAGATAAAAGACAAAAACTTAGACGACTGTTTTTCTTTATTAAAAAATAATATTGAATTCAAAACCCCAAATTATAATATAAACATCAGTTCTTCAGCAAACGAAAATTACATTCAAGTTTACACACCGCCAACTGAAAAAAACTGTATCGCAATAGAACCTTTAACAGCTCCTCCAGATAGTTTAAATAATAACATCGGATTACAAATATTAAATCCAGAGGAAGAATACACTATCAATTGGAAAATTGAACTAAACAACAATTAAAAATTAAATTTTAAAACGAAACACATGCAATTAATTACTTTTTTAGGCTTCACTATCCTTGTTGCGATTATTTCTTACGTAAAAAGCAAAAAAACAGCCGAAGGCAGTTCTGACGGGTATTTCTTAGGAGGACGAAGTTTAACCGGCGTTGTTATTGCTGGTTCATTATTATTGACCAACTTATCAACAGAGCAAATTGTAGGTTTAAATGGAGCCGCATTTAAAGAAGGAATTTTAGTTATGGCTTGGGAAGTTATTGCAGCGATTGCAATGGTTATCACTGCTATATTTTTACTGCCTCGATATTTAAAAGGTGGAATTACAACAATCCCACAATTTCTAGAGCGTCGATACGATAAAATGACAAAAACTATCACTTCTGGATTATTTTTAAGTGGTTATGTCATTATTTTACTACCTATCGTTTTATATTCTGGAGCATTGGCAATAAATACAATGTTTGAAGTTCCTGAACTCTTAGGTGTTTCAAAAACCACAGCTTTATGGATTACCGTTTGGGGAATTGGAATTATTGGGTCTATTTACGCCATATTTGGCGGGTTAAAAGCTGTTGCTGTTTCTGATACAATTAATGCTGTTGGATTACTAATTGGAGGTTTGTTGATTCCGTTTTTTGGATTACTCGCTGTTGGAGACGGAAGTCTTTCTGACGGCATTTCTACTTTAATGCAATCACATCCAGAGAAATTCATTGCTGTTGGATCATCAAAATCTGACATCCCTTTTGGAACAATTTTCACAGGAATGTTATTGGTAAATCTTTTTTACTGGGGAACAAATCAAGCAATTATCCAAAGAGCGTTGGCTGCAAAAAACTTAAAAGAAGGACAAAAAGGATTAATTTTAGCCTCTTTTATTAAAATATTAGGCCCCTTAATTGTTGTGTTACCTGGAATTATTGCTTTTCATATGTTTGGTGATACTTTAGAAAACTCAGATGAAGCATATCCAATGTTGGTCACTAAAGTCTTACCCGCAGCTTGGGTTGGTTTTTTTGCTGCTGTTTTATTTGGCGCAATTTTAAGTTCATTCAACTCAGCCTTAAATAGTTCTGTTACTTTATTCGGAATAGACATTTACAAATCTCATTTTAAAGCAGATGCAACAGAAAGAGAAACTGTAAAAGCAGGAAAGCGTTTCGGAATATTATTAGCAATTCTATCAATGTGTATCGCACCACTTATTGCCAATGCTCCAGATGGTTTATTTGGATATTTACAAAAAGTAAATGGTTGTTATAGTATTCCTATTTTAACAATTATTGTTGTTGGATATTTAACAAAATATGTTCCTGCTATCGCAGCGAAAATCGCCATTGTTTCTGGTGCAGTTCTTTATATTGGGTACATCATATTAAATGAAATTATTTTTAAAGACGAAGGTTTATTCCCACACTTTTTACATGTAATGGCGATTTTATTTGTTTTCAATGTATTGATTATGCTACTTATCGGGAAGTATAAACCAAGAAAAGAAGCGTATTACCAACATTATACAAAACAAGTAGACATAACGCCTTGGAAACACATTAATACATTAGGAATTATTGTTTGCATTATTGTAATCTCTATTTATATTTATTTTTCATAACTCATAAAGTTGATACACCGAAATGCTCGATAACTTACAAACACATACCCATAAACGGTACAATATTTTAACTGGCGAATGGGTTTTAGTTTCACCACATAGATCAAAAAGACCTTGGCAAGGGCAAGAGGAAGAGTCTAGTAAAGAACAGAGACCTTCTTATGATGAAGACTGCTATTTATGTGCCAATAATACAAGAACTAATGGCGATAAAAACCCAGATTACAAGGATGTCTTTGTATTCGAAAATGATTTTGCCGCCATTCCAAACACCAACAATCCGTTTACATTAAACGATGGATTGCTGAAAGCAGAAAGCGAACAAGGAATTTGTAAGGTGATTTGCTTTAGTCCAGATCATTCAAAGAGTATTGCAAAAATGTCTGTTGAAAACATCACGAAAGTAGTTGAAACTTGGAAAAATGAATTCAAAGAATTAGCAGCGTATGAAAAAGTAAATTACGTTCAAATTTTCGAAAACAAAGGAGCAGTAATGGGCTGTAGTAATCCGCATCCTCACGGACAAATCTGGAGTCAATCTACATTGCCTAATGAAGTTTTTAAAAAAGACAACCAACAAAATAAATATTATACAACTCATCAGAAGTCACTTTTAAAAACATATTTAGAAGAAGAGTTAATCAAAGATGAACGCATCCTTTATACAAATGATGAATTTGTAGTGTTAACACCATTCTGGGCTTTTTGGCCTTATGAAACGATGATTATTCCAAGAAATGCAGAAAAAGACATGAGCACATTAAATAGCAATTCTGCTGCTCTTTTTGCAGACGCTATTTCAGTTATCACAAAAGTATACGATCAATTGTTTAATTGTTCTTTTCCGTACTCTAGCGGAATTCATCAAGCACCAACCAACAACCAAAATAATGATCATTGGCATTGGCATATGAGTTTTTATCCACCATTATTGCGTAGTGCAACTGTTAAAAAATTTATGGTAGGTTACGAAATGTTTGGAATGCCACAAAGAGATATTACAGTAGAAAAAGCTGCAGAAACACTAAGATTATTAATAAAAGAATAAAGACACTTACATATGAGAGTACTAAATATTAAAAACAAAACAATCCTACTTTTAAGTATGGTGCCTTTCGTTTTCATCAGTTGTCAAGAAACAACCAATATTCAAGACGAAAAAGTGAATGGCGTTAGTGTTTATTCATATATAGAAAATGAAACTGTTATTTCTGAAAACAAAGAAGAAACACACACCACTTTTTATTCTTTTTCTAATGAAGAAAATGCAATTAAAAATGAGCATCAAAACTCTAAAAACTATCTTTCTTTAGATGGGATTTGGAAATTTAAATGGGTAAAAAAACCAATCGACAAACCGTTTGAATTCTTCGCGCCTTCTTACAACACAAAAAAATGGGATGACATAAAAGTTCCTGCAAATTGGGAAGTTGAAGGTTTCGGAATACCAATTTACGCCAACCATCAATACGAATTTGCGCATTATAAATATCCAATCTCTGATGAGATGGAATATGTAGATGTAAAGCATCCAAAAAACCCAGGTAAAGTCCCTCATGATTACAATCCTGTTGGATCTTACAAAAGAACTTTCACTATTGATGCAGAATGGGATGAGAAAGAAGTCTTTCTTCATATTGGCGCCATGAAATCTGGTGGGTTTGTCTGGATTAATGGAAAATACATTGGCTATTCTCAAGGAAGTAAACTACCTGCCGAATTTAATATTGGCAACCATTTACACGCAGGAGAAAACACGATTTCCATTCAAATTTATAGATGGACAGATGGTTCTTATTTAGAATGCCAAGATTTTTGGAGAATCAGTGGTATTGAAAGAAGTGTATATCTGTATGCACAACCAAAGACAAGAATAAAAGATTTAGAAATCAGTTCGTTATTAGACAAGACTTACAGAAATGGTGTTTTAGATATTGACGTAGAACTTCAAAATCATACGGTAAAAAATAAAGAATTAGAAGTTACTTACAAGCTACTAAACAGTTCTAATACACTAATTGACACACAAAGTAAAACGATAACTCTTGACAAGAATAGTATTGAAAAGACAAACTTATTAAGCACAATCAAAAACGTACAATCATGGTCTGCAGAGCATCCTAATTTGTATAAATTAATCGTTACTATTAAAGAGAATGGTAACATTATAGAATCAACATCTAATGATGTAGGTTTTAGAACGGTTGAAATCAAAAACGGCTTGTTGTATGTCAACAATCAAATCATCACTTTAAAAGGCGTAAACACACAAGAGCATAACCCAGAAACAGGACATGTAATCAGCAAAGAACAAATCATTCATGATATCTTATTATGGAAGCAAAATAATATCAATGCTGCAAGATTAAGTCATTACCCACAACCAGAAATGTTCTATGATTTATGTGATACATATGGTATTTATGTTGTTGATGAAGCCAATATTGAATCGCACGGAATGTATTACGGAAAGCATACATTGGCGAAAAAAGAGAATTGGGAAAAAGCACATGTTGACAGAATGGTTAGAATGGTTGAGCGTGATAAGAATCATGCATCCATAATTATTTGGTCAATGGGTAATGAAGCTGGTAACGGTACAAATTTTTATGCTGGTTACAAAGCCATTAAAGAGCATGATATAAAATCGAAAAGACCTGTACAATACGAAAGAACGTATAATGCGGATAAAAGTCTTTTTAATATGAAAAAGAATACAGATATTATTGTTCCACAATACCCTACTCCTGCTACTTTTAAAATGGTTGCTGATAAAACAGACAGGCCATTTATTCCGAGTGAATATGCACATGCAATGGGAAATAGTACTGGAAATTTTCAAGATTATTGGGATATCATTGAAAAGCATGACAATTTACAAGGCGGTTTTATTTGGGATTGGGTAGATCAATCTATTTGGAAGACAAATGAAAAAGGTGAAAAGTATTATACTTATGGAGGAGATTATGGAAAGAATATGCCAACTGATGGTGCGTTTTTAAACAACGGAATTGTTTTTCCAGACAGAACTCCTCAACCTGCATTATACGAGGTAAAAAAAGCACATGAATTTATTAATTTCATTGATAAAACTTCGGAAATAAATGAAGTGAGAATAGTGGTTGAAAACTTATATGACTTTACAAACCTGAATGCTTTCAACTTAAATGCAAGTATCAAAGCTAATGGAACCGTAATTCACACTTTTAAATCACAAGATCTAAATGTTCCTCCACATAAGAAAAAGTCATTAAAATTATCGCTGAATAACATTAATTTCAAAAGGAATACAGAGTATTTTCTAACCATTGGCGCTACCTTAAAAAAAGACTGGGGAATTCTAAAGAAAGGGCATCAAGTTGCTCATGAACAAATTCTGTTACATGAAAATACTAAATGGAGTTCGCAATCGACCCCTAATTCTGAAGAAACGATCACTCAACAAGAAAATGGAGATATCTTAACCTTATCTAATGATGTTTTCAATTTAGAAATCAATAAGAGTGAAGGACGTATTGTTTCTTATCAATATAAAAATCAACAGTTGATTAAAGAGAATAAAGGACCAAAGCCTAATTTTTGGAGAGCACCAACTGATAATGATTTTGGAAATAGAATGCATTTAAAAAATATTGAATGGAAAAACGCCAGTAAAAACGCAAAAGTCAGTTCTTTTAATATTGTGAATTCTGAAAATACTGTAATTGATATTGTATATGATTTACCTGGAGTAAAAACAACATTTGCTACGACTTATGAAATTTTCCCTTCTGGAATCATCAAGGTTTCAAACAAATTAAATACGAGTGACTACAAAGGTGATATACCAAGAATAGGAATGAGAATGCAACTACCAAAAGCGTATAATACGATTACATATTACGGAAGAGGCCCTTGGGAAAACTACAATGATAGAAAAGCATCTTCATTTGTTGATTTGTATAAAAGCACCGCTAAAGATCAATATGTGCCGTATATAAGACCTCAAGAGAACGGTTACAAAACGGGTGTTAGATGGCTTTCTGTACAGAATAGTGACAACAATGGATTGCTTTTTGTTGCATCGAAAAACAATCCTGATAATTTTAGTTTTAGTGCTTTACATATGCTAAATGAAGATTTTGACACTACTGATGGTTTAATTTATGATGAAAGTGAAAAAGTTCAAAAAATAAACAAAAGAGATGGAGCGCCGAAAATAAATATGAATAAACACACAATTGATATTAAGGAGAAAGACCTTACTCAATTAAACATAGACTTAGGTCAAAGAGGTGTTGGTGGTGATGATAGTTGGAATGCAAGGCCTCAAGAAAGTTATCTTTTTAAAGCGAATAAGCCGCACAGCTATTCGTTTTTCATCATTCCTTTTACAAATGGGACAGATGCCTTTTTCACAAAGAGCTTTCAGACATATTACAATCAAAAATAAATCTGAAATAACTAATTTTAAATGAAACAAAGATTCATCCTTAGTTATTCCTTTCAATTACAGATTAAAGCTGTAATAAGGTAGTTAAAAAGCGACTGAAAAGTAAGTGCAAAAAATAAAGAATAAAAAAACTCCGCAAATGCGGAGTTTTTAGTTTTTATAAAGTTTTTATTTTTTTAGTTATCCCCTAAAATTAAAGGTAGTCCAGATTCTCCTCCTCCAACAACTATTACTTTAGTATTTGGAGATCCTGCTAATTTTAAAGTTGCATCTATCCCTTTATCCTGTAAAATTTTATCCGTTAAAGAAGCACTTAAGATTCTATTTGATTCCGCTTTACCTTTTGCTTCAATAATTACTTTCTCAGCTTCTTTTCTAGCACTTTCAAGTCTAAATTCATATTCTAATGATTCTTGCTCTTGCTTTAATTTACGCTCAATAGCTTCTTTAATTGTAGGAGGTAAAGTTACATCTCTTACTAAGACCTCATTTAATTGAACATATTGTTTGTCAAGTATTTTCTTAGTTTCTTCATAAATTTCAACCTGAATGGCGTCACGTTTCGTTGAATACAAATCATCTGGCGTATAACGCCCAATAACACTCCTAGCAGCACTACGAATTGCAGGCTGAATAACGCGCTGTAAATAACCTTGTCCAAGAGATTGGTGTAAATTACCTAATTCATTATAAACAGGTTGATACCATGCCGAAGCATCGATTTGAATTTCCAATCCGTTTGAAGATAATACTTTCATTTTTTCGAAAAGTTCTTGCTGACGCACTTCATAAACAAATACTTTGTTCCAAGGTGCAACAATATGAAACCCTTCTCCCATTGGAGGTTCATCAGTAACTACACCATTACCAAATGTCTTAAAGAGAACTCCAGCCTCTCCAGAGTCTATTGTAACTGTAGATTTTGATAAAAAAACCAATGCAATAATTCCTATAATAATAAGCCCAAATAATCCTTTGGGTAACTGTAATTGTGGTTGTGCCATAATATTTATCTATTTTAAATTAATCCGTTATATTTTCTAATAACCCATTCTATGCTCAAAGATACTATAATTAGTCCTAATAACCATTCCCAATCAATCAATGAATTTTGTTTATTTTCAGTCCTTTGAATAGGTTTAAATCTGTCATCATTTATAAGATCATTTATCAATACTGGAATTGTAGTACTAAAATACGTTTTACCTAAAGACCTTTTACTTATCGCATTTAATTTTCTATGATTTGCGTTCACAAATTGCTGCTCAACAGCAAATTCTAAAATCTTGAAGCGACCATTGACTTTTTCAGTTTCGTTGTCAACTGAAATAGTGAAATCATAATCACCAGATGACAAACCATCCAAAGTAGCAAGGTAATTATTGTTAATCTTTGATAATGGAGACTTCTGGTGTTTATTAGTCAATCTATTTTTTACTGATATCCATAATTTTGCAGTTGAATCAAACTGATAATTCTTATTTAGATATTTTGCATTAACCGTTATCTTATTTCCAGCATAATAAATAGGTTTATAATCTATTGATAAACGGTTTGATTTAATATTTGAAGAAAGGTATTGAATAATTTTATTTATCAAATTATCAAAACTTTCAAAAGAATCGTTTTCTAATTTAGAAGTCATACGCCAACGCCAACTATTCTCACCAAATAGAATTGCTATTCTCCTCTCTTCTATCTCATAGGTAGCCAATAATGGCTTTTCAGTTGCATAACTATCCATTTTCTGAAACAATAAACTTTCAATTGGAATATTAAATTCAATAGTTCCAAACTTGTCTACTAAAGGAGAAAAATTATCAAAACCTAAATCATCGGCTACAAAAGTTGAAAAGTTGGAATTAAAAATTGGTGCATAGTTCTGTGTATTTTCAATCCAATTTTTAGAAAAATTGTTTTGTATTGTATTTAAAAATTTCCAATCAGTTTTAGAACCTGTAATAATAAAATGATTTTTATTATTTTCCTTCAATTCAGAAAAAACATTTTGAAACTCACTTGTTGGTTGGTACAATACAACTAACTGATACTCTTGAACTTCAAACTCCTCTAGATTCGTTTTTATAGTAACCTTTCTTTGTTTATTTGACTCAATAGATTCTTTTAACATGCCAACATCTGGATGTAAAAAAGAAGTGACAATTAACACTTTTGTTTGCTCATCTACAACATCTACTATAAAGTTCTTGACATTGTTTATAGTATTCTTTTCGCTATCTAAATAACTAATTTTTGAAGTATAGTAATGAGTTCCAACTGAATTAGCCGTTAGATAAAAAGATATGTTTTGAGAATTATTCTTTGAATAAAAATTAAGTTTTTTTGAATATATCTTTTGATTTCCTTTAAAAACTGAAAAGGTTGGAGTGATCCTTTTTTCTCCATCGTAGTTTAAGAAAACTTCTACAGGAAATTTATTTTTCAAATATGTATATCTATTCACATTTTGTTGTGAAATTTTCAAATCATCAAATTGAATTGTATCACCTATAACTATTGGAAAAATAGGTTGCTTGTAGTTGTAAAATTCATAATCTGAACCAAACGTTTGATTGCCGTCAGAAATTAAAATTACAGGGGCAATTTCATTTTTATACAATTCTTCAAACTGCTTAAAAGGCTTGGTAATATTAGTTTGACTCTGATTAAAATCTATAGAATCTAAAATTGTGACAGCATCGCCAAAAGAATAATAATCTATAGAAAACTTGTCATTTAACGCGCTATTATTTCTAAGAGTCTCAAGGCATACATTAACGATACTACCTCCATCTAAGTGCTGTATTGATTTAGAATTATCAACAGCAACAATAAGATGTGGCTTTACTATTTTAATAGCCTTTTGCTCAAACTTTAAATTCAATAACAGCAAAAACAAAGAAAATAAACTTATAAAACGTAAAAAAGTCAATAAGGTATTGACTTTTTTATTATTTTTAGATGTATATAAATAATGAAACGCAGCAATTAATAATGCAGCAATTGCTGTTCCAATAATATATAGAAAATTGTCTGTTTGCATCTATTTATGTCAACATTCCACCGTCTACACTTAAAGTCTGACCTGTAATATAAGAACTCATATCTGATCCTAGAAATACACACGCATTTGCAATATCTTGAGGGCTTCCTCCACGTTTTAATGGAATAGCATTTCTCCACCCTTTTACAGTTTCTTCATCCAATTTTGCAGTCATTTCTGTTTCAATAAATCCAGGAGCAATTACATTTGAGCGGATATTTCTAGAGCCTAATTCCAATGCTACAGACTTAGAAAACCCTACAATTCCTGCTTTAGATGCAGCATAATTTGCTTGTCCTGCATTCCCTTTCAATCCAACAACAGAACTCATGTTTATAATAGAACCTGAACGCTGTTTCATCATTGAACGAATAACAGCTTTCGTTAAATTAAATACCGATTTTAAATTCACTTCAATCACTTTGTCAAAATCATCTTCAGAAATACGCATTAACAAGTTGTCTTTGGTAATTCCAGCATTGTTAATTAATACGTCAATACTTCCAAATTCTTTTAATACGTCAACCGCCAATTCTTGGGCTGCGTCAAAATTTGCAGCATTTGATTGGTATCCTTTAGCCTTCACTCCTAGATCGCTCAATTCTTTCTCCAATGCATTTGCAGCATCTACTGAAGAACTATATGTAAAAGCAATATTAGAACCTTGCTTGGCATACTCAATTGCAATTCCTCTACCTATTCCACGTGTTGCACCTGTAATAAGTGTTGTTTTATTTTCTAATAATTTCATCTTTTAAAATTGATTTGTATGACTCAAAGATATAAAAAAGAACTTGGATTTTATGAAAGATAGTTCACTTAATAATTTATTGACTCTATTCACTCTTTCCATATCTATATCAGCATTTTCATCTTTAGAAATCACGTATGATAGTTTAAAAATTAATAATTATCCACATCAACACTAAAGCGTATGGGCCTAAAATCTTTAACTGCTTGGAAAATATTTTTAACTTTCAAAATATTCTCTTTTGTTGCTTTTAAAGATTGTTTTGGAGGAACCTTAATTAGAATAACACGTATATATAGATTTCGAACTTTAGAAACACTTGGTGTTGTTGGCCCTAAAACATGTTCTCTAAATACGTTTTTCAAAGATTTACCCAACCATTGTGCGCCAGCCTCTACCCTATTAAAATCTCTATGCTTCAAGGTTATTTTTACCATTCTATAAAATGGCGGATATTGAAATTGCCAACGATCATCCAATTGTTCTTTAAACATTTGGTTATAATCGTTTGTAGAAACTTGTTGCAATATTTGATGATATGGATTAAAACTTTGTATGGCTACTTTACCTCTCTTCTTTGCTCTTCCCGCTCTTCCTGCAACTTGCACCATCAATTGAAAACTGCGTTCGTGTGCTCTAAAATCAGGGAAATTCAGCATATTATCGGCATTTAAAATACCAACAAGTGATACATTGCTAAAATCTAAACCTTTTGAGAGCATTTGAGTACCCACTAAAATATCTATTTCTTGCGCTTCAAACTGCCCTATTATTTTTTGATATCCATATTTTCCACGAGTTGTATCCAAATCCATTCGTCCAGTTTTAGCATTTGGAAACAAATCAGCTAATTCTAACTCAATCTGCTCAGTACCAAAACCTTTTGTGTTTAGTTTCTCACTTCCACAAGCACCGCAACTATATAGCATTGCTTGATGGTAGCCACAATAATGGCAACGCAATTCATTTTTATATTTATGATAGGTTAGACTTACATCACAACTAGAACATTGCGGAGCAACGCCACAGGTTTCACATTCTACAACTGGAGAAAAACCTCTTCTGTTTTGAAATAAAATAACTTGTTCTTTTTCTTCTAAAGCAGTGTGTATCAATTCAATTAAAGTATCAGAAAAATGGCCATTCATCCTCTTCTTACGATGCTTCTCCTTAATATCTATCAATTGTACTTCTGGAAGTAAAACATCGCCATGCCGTCTATCTAAATGAATAAACCCATACTTTCCTTCTTTTGCATTATGAAAACTTTCTATTGCAGGTGTTGCAGAACCTAATAAAACCTTCGCTTTATGCATCTTTGCCAATACAATCGCTGCATCTCGCGCATGATATCTTGGCGCAGGATCAAATTGTTTGTAAGACGTTTCATGTTCTTCGTCAACTATAATCAAGCCTAAGTTTGAGAATGGCAAAAAAAGCGAAGAACGAGCGCCCAAAATTATTTGTGCTTTAGACTTACTATGCAATACGTTATTCCAAACTTCTACACGTTCATTTATTGAATATTTAGAATGAAAAACGGCGATTTTACTACCAAAATATTTTTGTAACCTCGTGATTAATTGAGTCGTTAAAGCAATCTCTGGCAATAGAAATAAAACTTGTTTTCCATTATTTAAAACCTCTTCAATTAAATACGTGTAAACTTCTGTTTTACCACTACTTGTAATTCCGTTTAACAAAGAAACATCTTTCGTTTCAAATGCTGTTTTAATTTCTTTTAAGGCTATTTCTTGATGCGGATTTAATATTTTTAAAGCGTCTGTAATTCCTTCGAAATTTATTCTGTCTGTTTGAATAAAATAATACTCAAAAATCCCTTTTTGTTCCAATGCTTTTATGACAGCATTTGAACCTGTCTCTTATACACATCTGAC
>CAJXUO010000009.1 GCA_913061425.1 uncultured Lutibacter sp. | reverse complement strand
TCGGAGATGTGTATAAGAGACAGGATATAAAGTATATGTACTACCTGATTTAGTAATGTTTACTAAAACAACTTCAGCAGAAACTCCACCTGCAGCAATACCAGTTAAATCAGTTTCAAAAACTTCTAATGTTCCATCAGAATGCATTGCGAAAACAATTCCATCAATTGTACCACCAATAGTAGACCATGAATCAGCTTTAACTTCATACATACCATCTGCCATTCCATCGTTAATTGCAGTGTCCTCATAATTAGATACTGATCCAGAATAATCTATACCAATATCTCCTGGAACCATTCTTAATCTTAAATCTAAATCATTTCCAGCATCATCATTTGGATTCCAGTCAAATAAGAAATTTATCCCATTAGCTGGTACCGAAGGTAATTGTCCGTAAACTACAGCATTTACACCCAAAGAACCACTTTTTAATACAACCAAGTCACTTGGTCTGTTATCTACAGAAATATCAAAACGATCACTAAAGTCTATTTGAGAACTCGTAACTGCTCCATTAAATGGTATTGAACCAGTTGGTGCAATCTCGAAATCAACTACAGTTGATCCAACAACCACTTCTGTATCTCCTGCTGGAATAGTATATGTATTACCACCATACATTATATTAATATCAGAACCAAAGTATGTAGTTGAAAATTCAGTTAATCTAAATCCTAAATCAATTGATGCTGAATTAGCACCTACTTGACCAATTATATTAACATTAGATGCAGAAAATGCTTCTACAACTATTTGTATATTACTTGTTTGCTCAGCTACAGCAGTATCGTCATCTTGTTCGCACGAAACGAAAAATGCCATTAATGCTATAATTGCTAAATATTTATTTATTTTCATTTTTATTTATTTTAAATTAAAATACCGGTACAGCTGGTACTTGTGTTAACGTATAGTTACTACCTACTTTTTCCATATCTACCATATAGTAGAAATCACCACCACTAACGATTGATTCACTAAAAGTTTCAACTGTTCCGTCAGGATGAACTGCAAGTATTAAAACATCTACTATTTCATCAGCAGAAGCCCAATCTCTTGGTAAAATATGATATGAACCATCAGCTTCAGTATTAGAAAAAGAAACATCTTCTAATGGAGATATAGATTGACTAGCAACAATACCATTAACAGGTGGTGAATCAGTAATCCATAAATCCCAATCATTTGGCACAGGATTACTCCATGTCATAACAACTTGTAATGCATTAGGATCAGTATCTGGAATTGTTAAAACAATAATTTTTACTGTCTTTTTAGATTGATCTATTACTGCATCTACATAATCTGGCTTTTCTAAAACAGAAATGTCAGTCATTGTAAGTTCGTAAATAAGTCCTTCTTCAGAAACATCTAATGGTAAACCACCTGTAACGTCTCCATAAGGAATTGTAGCACCCGCAGCAACACCATTAATTGTATATTCAATTAATGCATTTGTTCCAAATGCTTGTGAAACTAATACTGCGGCATTATAAGGTGTATTACTCGCAGGAACTATTACTTCTGTATCTGCAAATGATACCGTCTTTGTAATAATTGTATAACCAACTATTGCATCATCGTCGTCTATAGCACAAGATGAGACTATCAATGAAAGTGCTATTAAAAATAATGGTATAAACTTTATGTTTTTCATAATTAATATTTTAATGTTTTATTATTTTAAATTGATACTTACTCTTGCAAAAAGGAATCTACCATTAGTTCCATATTGTTGTGCTCTACGTGAATATACAAATCTTCCACTACTTGTATTTCCTGGTAAATTTTTATCTGGATAAACATCCATCAAATTATTTGCTCCAACTGTAAATGTCATACTATCAGTATAATCATAAGCAAGTGATAAGTCAGTTACAACTCTAGGGCTAAATATTTGTCCTGTAGTACTTGTTACATCTCCGAAATAAACATTTCTAAAGAATACGTTCCACTTATCAAATGAAATTGTATTAGATAAATTTATTTTAGTTCTTACAACAGCGCTTTCTAAAAATATTTTAGAATTATTACTAAAGAATCTATCTAATTGACCACCATCAACTAATATTTGTGATGCATGAATATCATCAACTTGATTCGTTTCTGAGAATGTCGCAGATAAATCAGTTTTAACCTTTACATCATTTACAGTTCCTTTATGTGTAATAACAATATCTAAACCTCTTGACTCAGTATCTATTGCATTTGAGAAAAAAGATGCTTTTGTAGCATTTGCTCTTTCAAATGCTGCAACTAACTCAGGAGAAGTTGCACTAAAAGTATCTGTAATTGTAACTCTATCTTCAATTGCAATAAAGTAACCATCAACAACTATTTTAATATTAGATTCTGGCAATGTAGCTGTAAAACCAACACTTGCACTTGCAGATTGTTCTTCTTTCAAACGAGGTATACCTAATTCTTTAGCAACTCTACTATCCGTACGGAAAAGACCTACTTCTTGTGGAATACCATTATTATCAAACAATGTTGAAGTACTATTAAAAAACTGCTGATGTAATGATGGTGCTCTAAATCCTGTACTAACTGCTCCACGTAAATTAAAGTTATCACTTAATTTAACACGAGAGGCAACTTTAAAGTTTAAAGTAGAACCGAAATCACTATAGTTTTCATATCTTAATGCTCCTGTAACTAAAAATTTAGAAGTTATATCAGCTTCAATATCTACATATCCAGCAATACTATTTCTGCTTTCAGATAATTCATTGCTTGGACTAAATCCAGGAAAAACTTGCGCTGCTCCAGGATAAGATCTTCCAAAGAAATCTGGTGCATGATTATAATTGGTATACGAAGCCTCTTCTCCAGCAATAATTTGATAATTATCTACTTTATATTCTGCTCCAAAGGCAACATTTGTTCCTTCCCATTTATCTTCAAAGAATTTTGAAACATCAAAATTTGTTGTGTTTTGAGAAAATGCAAGACCTCCAGAGTTAAAAGTTGATCTAGATGCAACTCCTTGTGATGCATTGAATGAATTTGAAATAGTATAATCAAAACTATTTTGACCCCAAGTATTACTGAAATCTACATCCCATTCTCCAATCTTACCTTTAATACCTACTGCTAAAGATTTATCTTTAACATCAGAATTAATATTTGGTAAAAATCCATTACCATTTACATTAGAGTAAGATCTTGTTTGGTGTGGTAATCTATAAAATCCTGCAGAATTACCTTTTCTACTACTCATTCCACCAAAAGAATATAATTCTGTTCCATTATCTCCAATAGGAAGTGACATGTTAGCTAAAAAACGTCCACCTCTTAATTTAGATTGACCAATTCTCATGTTGTAATCTTCTCTAGTTTGACCTCTTACAGAAAGTTCAGCTTCTGTAAAATCAATTGGCGAACCATTGTTAGAAAGTAAATCAACTATTTGATCTTGAGACGTAGTTGTATTAATTGCATTCTTCAATTCTGTTGTGAAGTGTTGAACACCTTGTGCGAAAAATTTAATTTGCTCAAATGATAAGTTATCAACATCTACACCACTTAATGCAGCTTCTCTTTGAATTGAATTATAACCATGGAAAATCATTCCTTCAAAAGATCCCATTCTTCCTGTAGGCTCTCTTGTTTCAATATCTCCTGTAAAGTTAATATATCCACCATTGTCGCCTAAGTCAATACCATAATTAACACTTGTATTAACATTTTCTCCATCTACACCACCTTTTAGGTTGTTTGCTTCAGAAGAAAAATTTGCACCTGCAGTAACATTTACTGTAAGTTCATTAGTAGCTCTTTTTAATACAATATTGATTACACCTGCAATCGCATCTGATCCATATTGTGCAGCAGCTCCATCTCTTAAGACTTCAACACGCTCAATAGCAGCAGATGGAATTGAATTTAAATCCGTTCCAACAGATCCTCTACCAAATGTACCATTTACATTTACTAAAGAACTTGTATGTCTTCTTTTACCATTTATTAACACTAATACTTGATCTGGACCAAGACCTCTTAATGATGCTGGATCAATATGATCTGTTCCATCAGAAATAGTTTGTGTATTTGAAGTAAATGAAGGTGCAACATAATTCAAAATTTGATTTAAGTTAACCTGTGGTCCAGTAGATATCAATTCAGAGATGTCAATAACATCAACTGGAACTGGAGTGTCTACTGCCGTTCTATTTGCGTTTCTTGTACCAATAACAACTATTTCGTCTAATGCAACTCCTGCTGTTAAAACAACATTTAAAGTTGAACTCCCGTCCATAGTAATTTCTTTTCTATTAAAACCAACAAAAGAATAAACTAAAACATCACCTTGTGAAACTTCTAACGAGTATTTACCGTCAAAGTCGGAAGATGTTCCGTTTGTAGTTCCCTTAACAACTACAGAAACTGCAGGTAAAGGATCATTGCTATCATCAGTAACGGCTCCGCTTACTTGGTACGATTGTGCCAACGCAGAAAACGATACGAAAAATAACATAGTTAAAAAGTAAATTTTTAATTTCATAATTTTTTAAGTATTTAAATTAGTATGGAACAAAAATATGTTTTTTTTAACAAAAAAATAACATTTTTTGCAAAAAAAACATATAGATCCTTCATTAGAGATAATGAATCTTAGCTGTCTGCTATTTAGATATTTAAATCAATTATTTTGTTTTGTTTCTCTAAACATAAAATAAAGCCCTACTAAAATCATTGGAATGCTTAGTAATTGACCTGTATTAAGTACCGACACCCAATCTTCTCTTTCTTGAATTTGAGCCTCTTTGAAAAACTCAATAATCAACCTAATTGACCATAGTAAAACCATGAATAAACCGAACAAAAAGCCTGGTTTATTTTTTTTATCTGTTTTCCAATAGACAAACCATAAAATAAAGAAAACACACACATAACTTAAAGATTCATATATCTGTGTTGGATGTCTAAAAGGAATACTTTCTAGCACATTTCTGTAATTTAAACTATTTCCTATTAACTGATATCCGTTCTCATAATTATCAGAATTAGTAAGTTCCATTGCTTGTCTTCTAGAAATGTCATTTCTAATAAATTTAAAACCAAAATCAGAATTTGTAACTTTTCCAACAATTTCAGAGTTCATTAGGTTTCCTAAACGAACAAATGCAGCACCAGAAGCAACAGGAATAACAATTCTATCTAATATCCATATTACACTTTTATATTTGTGTTTTCTTCTATATAACATCATTGCAACAACAATTCCTATTGCTGCTCCATGACTTGCTAATCCTGCAAAACCTGTAAAAGTATATCCGTTAATAAATCCAAAAATTGAGCCGTTAGGATCTTTGGCTATTGGTAAAAATATCTCAATTAGATTATTTTTATAACTATCCCAGCTATAAAAGAAAACTTCACCTAATCTTGCACCAATTAGCGTCGCTAAAACCACATACATAAATAACGAATCTACCTTCTCTTCATCAACGCTTTCGTTCTTGTAAATCTTCTTCATGATATGGATTCCAAGTAGAAATGCTGCGACAAACATTAACCCGTAATACCTTATCGACAATGAACCTATTTTGAAAATTTCTGGTGATGGATTCCAATCAATACCTAATTGTATCATATGCTGTTTTTATTTTTATTTGTAAATATATTATTTTTATTTAGATGCTCTTTCTTTTCTGGCACTGGATCATAGCCTCCTTTTCCCCAAGGATGACAACTAATTATTCTTTTTGCCGCTAACAATCCTCCAGAAAAAACTCCATGAACTTTTAATGCTTCAACTGCATAATGTGAACAAGAAGGCGAAAATCTACAACTTGAAGGTGTGTAAGGCGAAATAGCAACTTGGTAAAACCGAACAATCCATATAAAAGGAATTGCAATTATTTTTGTAATTCTATTTAACATTAGTTTACCGAAAAAGTTGTTCCGTCTTTCCCATCTTTTAACTGAATTCCCAAAGCAAGTAATTCATCTCGTATTTGATCAGATAATGACCAATTTTTATTGTCTCTTGCATCTTTTCTCATTCCAATCAACATTTCAACTACTCCAGAGAGTTTATCTTCTCCAATAGTTGATTCTGTAGTATTTTTCAATCCTAAAACATCAAAGACAAAATTATTAATTGTTGATCTTAAGACTTCTAAATAATCTTTTGAAATAGTTTGCTTCTCTTCTTTTAATAAGTTTATAAACTTTGCTCCTTCAAATAAATTGGCAATCAAAATTGGCGTATTAAAATCATCATTCATAGCCTCATAACACTTCTTTTTCCATGATATAACATCAATAGATGAAGTCTTAGAAACTACTATTTTATCTAAATTATTAACCGCTTCCATCAATTTATAAAATCCTTTTTCAGATGCCAAAAGTGCAGCGTCTGAAAAATCTAAAATACTTTTATAATTTGCTTGAAGCATAAAAAAGCGAACTACACTTGGCAAATACGCTTTACTTAAATGCTCATTCTCTCCTGTAAAAAAATCATTTGGCAAAATATAATTCCCTGTTGATTTCGCCATTTTCTGACCATTTAAAGTCAGCATGTTTGTATGTAACCAATAATTAACAGGATTTACATTATTATTCACTTTTGATTGTGCTATTTCACATTCATGATGAGGGAATTTTAAATCCATTCCACCTCCATGAATATCAAAATTATCTCCTAAATATTTAGTACTCATTGCACTACATTCTAAATGCCATCCTGGAAAACCATCACTCCAAGGAGATGGCCAACGCATGATATGTCTTTCGTCTGCTTTTTTCCATAATGCAAAATCTTGAGGGTTTTTCTTTTCAGATTGCCCATCTAAAACACGTGTATTGTGAATTGAATCCTCAATGTTTCTTCCAGATAAAATTCCGTAATGCTCAGTTTCATTATATTTTAATACATCAAAATAAATAGAACCATTTCTTTCATAAGCCATTCCTTTCTCTAAAATATCTTTGATGATTTCAATTTGCTCAACTATATGACCTGTTGCTGTTGGCTCTATACTTGGAGGTAAAAAATTAAATGTATTTAATGTATTGTGAAAATCTACCGTATACCTCTGTACAATTTCCATAGGCTCTAATTGCTCTATCCTCGCTTTTTTCGCAATTCTATCTTCACCTTCGTCAGCATCGTTTTCTAAATGTCCAGCATCAGTAATGTTTCTTACATATCTTACTTTATATCCCAAATGCAAGAAGTATCTATAAATCATATCAAATGACATGAAAGTTCTTACATTTCCTAAGTGTACATTGCTATAAACCGTTGGTCCACAAACGTACATACCAATCATTCCTTCGTTTATTGATTTAAAACCTTCTTTTGATTTAGAAAGTGAGTTATATACTTTTATTGTATTTGATTTATATAAGTCCATAGATATAAGTAACTATTTATATTTGTTGTAAAAGTAATAAGATTCTATATGAGTTCAAAACAATCTATTCTTTTTAAAAAAAAATCATATTTTTACAGAATATCTAACTCATTACTTTTAATTTGGATAATATTCATAAAACTTCAGTTGATGAATTTGTTTCTCAAATCTTAAATGGCAATATTAGCTATTTAAGTAAGGCTATTACATTGGTTGAAAGTAGCAACACTAAGCATCAAGAAAAAGCGTCACTGATTTTAGAGAAATGCCTGCCACACGCAAACAATTCTATAAGAGTTGGGATAACTGGCGTTCCAGGTGTTGGAAAAAGTACATTTATTGAATCTTTTGGAAAACACCTTACTAATATTGGCGAGAAAGTAGCTGTTCTCGCTATTGATCCAAGTAGTAATTTAAAAAAAGGGAGTATTCTAGGGGATAAAACTAGAATGAACACTCTTGCTCTTGACAAAAACGCATTTATACGACCTTCTCCATCTGGAGACTCTTTAGGTGGTGTTGCAAAAAAAACTAGAGAATCAATTACTTTATGTGAGGCTGCAGGTTTTAATTATATTATTGTTGAAACAGTTGGTGTTGGACAATCAGAAGTGACAGTTAATTCAATGGTTGATTTCTTTTTATTGTTGAAATTAGCAAATGCAGGTGATGAACTACAAGGAATTAAGCGAGGTATCATTGAAATGGCAGATACAATTGTGATTAATAAATCTGATGGAGATGCAATTAAAGATACTCAAGTTGCAAAAAATGAATTTGCAAGAGCGCTACATTTATATCCAATGAAAGAAAACGGCTGGCTACCTAAAGTAACCACTTGTAGCGCGTTATACAATAAAGGAATTGATGAAGTTTATTCAATAATTGAAACGTTTATTAAACACACTAAAGCAAATAGTCATTTTAATAAAAAAAGAAATCAGCAGAATAAAAATTGGTTTACAGAAACCATTAACAACGAACTTAAAAATCAATTTTATAAAAACCCTAACGTTCAAAAAGAGTTAAATAAATATTTTAAAAAAATAGAAAACCTTGAAATAAATCCGTTTAAAGCCGCTCTTGAAATCCTAAAAAATAGACATTAATGAATCACGAATTTACAATAATTGTCCCTGTATATAATGAAGAAGATAATCTTGAACGCGTAGAAAAAGAATTATCTGACTACATAAAGATTGCATCTAAAAAAACAAAAATATTATTTGTAAATGATGGAAGTAAAGACAAAAGTCAACCTTTGATTGAACAAATATGCTCAAACAATAATGATTTTAGTTACATCTCTTTTGAAAAAAACTGTGGATTGAGCGCTGCTATCTCTGCAGGTTTTCAACATACCAATACAGAACTTGTGGGTTATATAGATTCTGATTTACAGACTGATCCCAAAGATTTTAATTTATTGCTTGAACATATAGAAGAGTTTGATCTTGTTACTGGTGTTAGAGCAAACAGAAAAGATTCATTTGTAAAAAATATATCCTCAACTATTGCCAATGGAATAAGACGATCTTTCACTCATGACGGAATGGATGATACTGGTTGTCCACTTAAAGTAATTAAAACATTATGTGCTAAAAAAATACCTATGTTCAAAGGTCTTCATCGCTTTTTACCTGCAATGATTCTTCTTCAAAATGGAAAAATAAAACAAATTCCTGTGAAACATTTTCCACGGATTGCTGGTGAAGCTAAATATGGTTTTTGGAATCGCTTATTAGGACCATTAATGGATTGTTTCGCATATATATGGATGAAGAAAAAGTATATCAACTATTCTATTGATAAACAGAATTAATGAAACCTTGGTTCATATATAGCGTTGGCTTTTTAGCACAAATCTTATTTTCTGGAAGGTTATTAGTTCAATGGGCGCTCTCTGAAAAAGCGAAAAAAGTAATAACTCCTTCCCTATTTTGGCAAATGAGTTTAATTGCTTCTCTTTTACTTTTTGTTTATGGCTATTTACGAGATGATTTTTCAATTATGCTTGGTCAATCACTCACCTACTACATCTATATTAGAAACCTACAATTACAAGGAGAATGGGCTAAATCATCTAAATCTCTTCGTTTTTTTATTTTGATTTTCCCTCTGTTAATTGTCATTTACGCATTTAACAACAATAAGATTGATGTAAATAATCTATTTCAAAATGAAGCAATACCAACTTGGCTGATTATTTTAGGCTCAGTCGCTCAACTTATTTTTACGTTTAGATTTATCTACCAATGGATATATTCTGAAAAACAAAAAGAATCTATTTTACCCTTTGGATTTTGGCTGCTGAGTTTAATTGGTTCAATTCTAATTCTTATGTATGCTATAATAAGAAGAGATCCTGTTTTATTTATTGGTCATATATTTGGAAGTACAGTATATGTTAGAAACATAATATTATTAAAAAAATATCATGATTAAATTTATCGAAAATCATCCTGTGGTTTCTATTATTTGCATAAGCCTCTTAATGCTTTTACCAAATTTAGAATCGTTTGTAGTCACAATAATGGAAGCAAGAAATTTCATTACTGCTCGTGAAATGGTAAATGATGGTCATTGGATTTTAACCACAATGAATGGAAGTCCAAGATACGAGAAACCACCCTTACCAACTTGGCTTACTGCTATTTCAGGTATGATTTTTGGAATGAAAAGTTTATTTGCATTGAGGTTGCCTGCAGCTTTAATGGTGGCGTTTTCTGGTGTGTTTTTGTATTTGTTTTCTGAAAAATTAACAAATGATAAATTATTAAGTTTAATCAACGGATTGATTTTAATTACTTCTTTCTATATCATTGGAATTATAAATGAAGCACCTTGGGATATTTTCGCACATGGTTTTATGATTGCTGGAATTTATTTTTTATTTCAATTATTTCAAACGTCAAAAAAGAACTGGAAAAATGCATTACTCGCTAGTCTATTTATTGGATTTTCCATAATGAGTAAAGGTCCTGTTTCACTTTACGCACTCTTTTTACCTTTTATTATTTCTTATGGAATTGTATTTAAATTCCAAAATTTTAAGTCTAAAGCAGCCCCTTTTATTAGTTGTATTTTATTATTTCTAATAATTGGTGGTTGGTGGTTTTTATATGTAAGATATATAGATAGCGAGGCGTTTATAACTATCGCACAAAAAGAAACATCTCGTTGGGGAAGTTATAATGTAAAACCTTTCTATTATTATTGGAGCTTCTTTACTCAATCTGGAATATGGACAATACTGGCTTTAATAGGATTACTATATCCATATATTATCAAACGTGTTTCTAACAAAAAACTATATAAATTTTCTTTTTTATGGACCATTTTTGCAGTTGTTTTACTTTCTCTAATTCCTGAAAAAAAATCTAGATATTTAGTTCCTGTATTGTTTCCGCTAGCAATAAATACAGGGTTTTATATTGAATACCTTATTCAAAGTTTTAATCGGACGAGTTTGAAAAAAAACACATATCCAGTATATTTCAATTTTGGTTTATTTGGATTGATTGGACTGCTATTCCCTATTGCAGTTTATATGCTACTCAAAGAAAAACTTGATGGTTTGTGGATTAATTTTTCGATAGCATCAATCGTATTATTTGGTATCGGAATAACTATTTTTTATTACTTAAAAAACAAAGATGCTAAAAGAGCATTCTATGCAAAAATCGCACTGATGGCTGCCATTTTACTTTTTGTATCTCCACTTCAAAAAGCACTATACAGTAACCCTAATTTTAGCCAAATAAATCAACTTAAAGACTCTATTGAAAAAGATAGAAATATAAAATCATACACATTCGGCACATTAACGCCTGAGTTATTATGGTATTATGATACTAAAATTATCAATATTAAGAACGAAGATGTATTTGAATTACCAAAAGATGATGAGTTTGGATTGTTGATTTCTAAACAATATTTACATTTACTAAAAAACTTACCAAAAACTCATTCAGCAGAACTTATTGAGGAGTTTGATTTAAATCATTTTAAGAAAAAAAGAGACCGCCTAATTAGAATGTACTATTTGATAACAAAAAATAGTACTTTTGAATAAATTTTCACACACACAAAAATGAAGTCACTAACAAGAACAGAAAAATTAGGTTACAGTTTTTTAGTATTACTCTTTTCTATTGGTATCTATTACGCCAATACCAACCTTGAATTCTTTGACACTTCATATGCTCAAGAAGATGGTTTTGCTGAATATGGTACTGCATTTATGCTGCTGAGTATTTTCCTTTTACTATTTTCAAGACTATTTAAACTATGGTCTGTAAAATCTGCTACTTGGAGATTTGGTATGTTTATAATGGGCTTAGTCTTTTTATTTGGTGCTGGAGAAGAGATTTCTTGGGGTCAGCGTATATTTAACATAGAATCCTCAGAGTATTTTATTGAACATAATGCTCAAAAAGAAACTAACTTACATAATATGGTTGTTGATGGTACAAAAATCAACAAGTTAATATTTAGTCAAATACTAACCTTAGTACTAGTAATATATCTCATTATACTTCCTGTAATTTACAGAAGGTTTGATGGCATAAAAAAACTTGTAGATATGTTTGGTGTTCCTATATCGAAATGGCATCATACAATCGCATTTATAACTGCTACTGTACTTATACTCGCAATGCCATCAACAAGAAAATGGGAATTATACGAATTGGCTTTTGGAGTGATTTTCTTACTTATCTTTTTAAATCCACTGAATAAGTATATTTATAAAAAAAGGTAATTTTTTAATACATTAATCTTTAGCATACTTCTTAAAAAAAAGTAGCGCCAATCTATAAAACAGATATCCTACTGTCCCTCCGAAAATAAAACCGAATAGCACATCAAAAGGAAAATGTACACCAATATATATTCTGCTATAACCAACCAATAGCGCCCAAATTACAATAGATAGAGATACATATTTCACGTGCTTTTTCAATAACATTCCAAAGAAAACAGCAACTGCAAGAGATGTCGATGCATGTGCTGAGAAAAAAGAAAATCGCCCTCCACAACTAGATTTCACTAAACGTATCATTCCTTTCACATCCTCATTATAACAAGGTCTTAATCTTTCAAAACCATATTTAAATAGATTAGCTATTTGATCAGATATCGTGACAACTAATGCAATAAACAATAATGATATTGCTAATTTTTTAATTCCAAAATGTTTGTAAACTAAAAATAGTATAATTAGATAAACTGGAATAGAAGTAAATTTATCTGTCATAAACATCCAGAAACCATCCCAAGATCTGTCTCTTATACACATCTCCGAGCCCACGAGACC
>CAJXUO010000008.1 GCA_913061425.1 uncultured Lutibacter sp. | reverse complement strand
GTAGATATTATTTCATATGCTTATATAAAACTTTTAGGAACTGGTGGTTTAACACAAGCTACAAAAATTGCAATTTTAAACGCCAATTATTTAAAATCTGAATTAGAAAAACACTATTCAATTTTATATGCAGGAGAAAAAGGTAGAGCTGCACACGAAATGATTGTTGACTTTAGAGAGTTTAAAGAAAAAGGTGTCGAAGTTACTGATATTGCCAAACGACTAATGGATTATGGATTTCATGCACCAACATTATCATTTCCAGTTGCTGGAACTTTAATGATTGAACCAACTGAAAGTGAGAATAAAGCAGAGTTAGATAGATTTATTAGCGCACTAGTAAGTATCAAGAAAGAAATAGATGAATATGAAGCTACTAAAGATTCTGTTTTAAAAAATGCTCCTCATACACTTGCAATGATTACTACAGATGATTGGAAGTACTCTTACAGTAGAAAAGAAGCCGCTTTTCCGTTAGAATATATTAGTGAAAATAAATATTGGCCAACTGTAAGACGAGTAAATGACGCTTATGGAGATAGAAATCTAATCTGTTCTTGTAATCCAATAGAAGATTATATGTAATGCCAAATGATAGCGTAAGAAATATAAATGTTCAATTACTTTCTGATAATTGGTATACATTAAATAAAATTACTTTTGATTATTTAAATGATAAAGGTGTTTGGGAAACTCAACATCGAGAATCATATGATCGAGGTAATGGCGCCGCAATATTATTGTATAACACTTCTAAGAAAACGGTAATTTTAACAAAGCAATTTCGAATGCCAACGTATGCTAATGGCAATGATGACGGTATGATGATTGAAGTTTGCGCTGGAGTTCTAGATGGAGATGCACCAGAAAAATGCGCCATAAAAGAAGCCGAAGAAGAATCAGGATACAAAATTACACGCATTAAAAAAGTAATGGAAACGTATATGTCTCCTGGAGCAGTTACCGAAATTTTACATCTTTTTATTGCAGAATATACAGACGAAATGAAAGTTAGTGAAGGTGGCGGACTTGATAATGAACATGAAAATATTGAGGTTTTAGAAATGCCTTTTTCACAAGCTATCAATATGATTTCTAATAATAAAATTATGGATGCTAAGACAATTTTATTATTGCAATACGCTCAAATAAACCAATTATTTTAATAAAACTTAGCCAATAATTCCAACTAAATCGTTTGCTTAAAAAAACACCCTTTATTATTTTTCAATAATTTATAAAGTGTTATTTTTGTCTTTACTATAATTTATAACCATATGAAACCTATTACAAAAGAGACCTATATCGATTGGTATAAAAACATGCTGTTTTGGAGAAAATTTGAAGACAAGTTAGCAGCTGTTTATATCCAACAAAAAGTAAGAGGTTTTTTACATTTATATAATGGTCAAGAAGCAGTTTTAGCAGGAGCTTTACATGCAATGGACTTGACTAAAGATAAAATGATTACTGCGTATCGTAACCACGTTCAACCAATAGGAATGGGAGTTGATGCAAAGAAAGTTTTTGCTGAACTCTATGGAAAAGTAACTGGAACTTCTCAAGGTATGGGTGGATCTATGCACATCTTTTCAAAAGAACATCGTTTTTATGGTGGTCATGGAATTGTAGGAGGTCAAATACCTTTAGGAGCTGGAATTGCTTTTGCTGATAAATATTTTGAAAGAGATGGTGTAACATTGACCTATTTTGGAGATGGTGCTGCTCGTCAAGGTTCACTTCATGAAACTTTTAACATGGCAATGCTTTGGAAATTACCCGTAGTTTTTATCGTAGAGAATAATGGATACGCAATGGGAACTTCAGTTGAAAGAACAGCAAACCATACAGATATTTGGAAACTCGGTTTAGGGTACGAAATGCCTTGTGGACCCGTTGATGGAATGAACCCTGTAAAAGTTGCCGAAGCAATGTCTGAAGCAATTGAACGCGCAAGACGTGGTGATGGACCTACATTCTTAGAAATGAAAACGTATAGATACAGAGGTCATTCAATGTCTGATGCACAACACTACAGAACGAAAGATGAAGTTGCTGAATACAAAAAAATAGATCCTATTACTCAAGTTTTAGATATTATCAAAGATAAAAACTATCTATCTCAAGATGAAATTGACACTATAGATAAAGGAGTAAAGAGTGAAGTTGCTGAATGTGTCAAATATGCTGAAGATTCTCCATATCCAGAAGTAAAACAACTATATGATATGGTGTATGAACAAGAAGATTATCCATTTTTAAAACATAGATAATGGCAGAAATAATAAACATGCCTCGATTAAGTGATACAATGACAGAAGGAGTTGTATCAACTTGGCTTAAAAAAGTTGGAGATAAAATTGAAGAAGGAGATATTCTTGCTGAAATCGAAACAGACAAAGCAACAATGGAATTCGAATCTTTCAACGAAGGGTTTCTTTTATATATTGGCTTACAAGAAGGTGAATCTGCATTAGTAGATTCTCTTTTAGCAATTATTGGTGAAGAAGGAGAAGATATTTCAGAATTACTTAAAGGCGCTTCTGCAATAGAAGAAACTGTTATTGAAAGCACTTCTGTAGTTGAAGAAAAAGAAACTGTTACAGAAACTACAACTTCAGAAATTCCTGAAGGGATTGTAGTGATAACAATGCCAAGATTAAGTGATACAATGACGGAAGGAACGGTATCAACTTGGTTGAAAAAAGTTGGAGATAAAATTGAAGAAGGAGATATACTTGCTGAAATCGAAACAGACAAAGCAACGATGGAGTTTGAATCTTTCAATGAAGGAACTTTATTATATATAGGTTTGCAAGAAGGAGATAGCGCTGTAGTTGATTCATTACTAGCTGTTATTGGTGATGAAGGAGTTAATATTGATGCTGTTGTTGCCAATTTCAAATCTGAAAGTGAGCAGCCCAAAATAGAAGTTAAAGAAGCTCCAAAAGCAGTCTCGGAAAAAATTGAAACGGTTGCTGCAACTCCTCAAACAAATACAAATAACAATTCAGACGGACGAATTATCGCTTCGCCTTTGGCAAGAAAATTAGCTGAGGAAAAGGGAATTAATCTAACATCTGTTAATGGATCTGGAGATCACGGTAGAATTATAAAGAGAGATGTTGTGAATTATGTTCCAACTAGTTCTAGTTCTACAGCATCTGTACAAAAATTTGTTGCATCAGGTCAAGAAGACTTTGATGAAATTAAACATTCGCAAATGCGTAAAGTAATTGCAAAACGTTTAGGAGAATCTAAATTTACAGCGCCACATTATTATTTAGCGGTTGAATTTGATATGGAAAATGCAATTGCATTCCGCCAACAGTTCAATTCAATTCCAGATACAAAAATATCATACAATGATATGATTGTTAAGGCATGTGCGTTGGCTTTAAAACAACACCCTCAAGTAAATTCTCAATGGTTTGATGATAGAATGAAGTTGAATAACCATGTACATATTGGTGTTGCTGTTGCTGTTGAAGATGGCTTAGTAGTTCCTGTTGTGAAATTTGCCAACGAGCAAACTTTACCTCAAATAGGGGCCTCTGTTAAAGATTTTGCAGGTAGAGCTAGAAACAAAAAATTGACGCCTGCAGAAATGGACGGCAGTACATTTACTATTTCTAATTTAGGAATGTTTGGGATAGAAAGTTTTACATCTATTATCAATCAACCAAATTCAGCAATACTTTCTGTTGGAAATATCGTTGAAAAACCAGTTGTTAAAAACGGACAAATAGTTATTGGTAATACAATGAAATTAACACTTGCTTGTGACCATAGAACAGTTGATGGCGCAACAGGATCATTATTTTTACAAACATTAAAAGGATTTATTGAAAATCCTGTAACGATGGTTGTGTAAACTCGTTAATTTAAAACACTAACAAAAATTAAGACAGTCAAAATTAATAGACTGTTTTTTGTAAATAAAAAAAGCCTCGATTTTCATCGAGGCTTTTTTTAAATTATATAGTACTAAAATATTACTTTTTGAATTTAGCATATTTAGTTTTGAACTTATCAATACGTCCTGCTGTATCAATTAATTTACTCTTACCAGTATAAAATGGATGAGAAGTTCTTGATATCTCTAATTTTATTAAAGGATACTCAGCACCTTCATGTTCTAACGTTTCTTTAGAATCTGCAGTTGAACGAGTTAAAAACACGTCTCCATTTGACATATCTTTAAATGCCATCATTCTGTAATTTTCTGGGTGTATACCTTTTTTCATTTTTTTAAATTTTAAGCCAACGCTTTTTGACGTTGATAATTTTGAGTTTGCAAATTTAACTATATTTTTGATATTTCAAATAATAAAAGTGTTTTATTTGTATAAAAATAAGCACTTACAAAATTCAATATCATGCGTTTAAAAAATTATATAGTTATACTATTAATTTCTACAATCATTTTTTCTTGTGAAACCGATTATAATTTTAAATTAGAGTCTCCTAAAAAATTGAATATCAGCAAGGTACTGAATGTTTCATTGATTGAAAAAAGCAACAGCCCTATTGATTCAGTTCAACTAACTATAGATAATAAAAAAATAACTCTATCTGAAAACTTCAAAACAAATTTAGATATAAAAGACTATAAATTAGGAAGACATACAATTACTGCACTCGTTTTTTACGCTAAAAAAACTAAAAAACTAACCAATACTGTTTATTTTCTTGCAGATACCGCTCCTGATATTTATGATTATAAAATTATAAACACCTATCCACATGATAAAAACTCATATACTCAAGGCTTAGAAATTCATAATGGCTTTTTATACGAAAGCACGGGTCAACTTGGTCGCTCTTCATTAAGAAAAGTAGAGCTGAAAACTGGAAAAATCTTACAGAAAATTGATTTAGACAAACAATATTTTGGAGAAGGAATGACGAAATTTGGAGATAATATATACATGCTTACTTGGAGTAAAGCTATAGGATTTATTTTTGATTTTAATACTTTTGAAGAAAAAGGTACTTTTAAATATAAAAATAGTATTGAAGGCTGGGGATTGACCAACAACGGAGAAAAGTTAATAAAAACTGATGGAACTGAACGTATTTGGTTTTTAAATCCAGATACACAAGCAGAAGAAAGCTATATCGAGGCATATACTAATAAACGTAAAGTTGAAAAATTAAACGAGTTAGAATATATTGATGGTAAGATATATGCAAATGTATATCAGCAAAACTCAATCTTAATTGTTGATGCTGCTACTGGTAAAATTGATGGTGTTGCTAACCTCAACGGACTGAAAGACAAAGTGGAACAACATGCACAATTAGATGTTTTAAACGGAATTGCTTTTGATAAAGCAACAAACAAATTATATGTGACAGGGAAAAATTGGAGTAAATTATTTGAAATTGAGTTGATAAAAAGAGATTAAAACAATAATCACTTTCAATAAAAGTTATATTTTTATACCAAATTGTTTTTATGAAAAACTACTTACTTTTTTTCTCATTAATTTTTATAGTTATTCTATCGTCTTGTAGAGATGATTTTGAAACAGTTCCTAGCACAGGAGAACTTCGTTTTTCAAAAGACACCGTATATTTAGATACTGTTTTTACAAATATTGGTTCGAGTACTTATAACTTAAGAGTATATAACAGAAGTAATAATGATATCTATATTCCAAGTGTACGTTTAGCCAAAGGAGAAAGTTCTAACTACCGTTTAAATGTTGATGGTCTTCCAGGGAAATCATTTGAAAATATTGAAATTTTAGCAAAAGATAGTATTTACGTTTTTATAGAAACTACTATTGATTTCACTCAAGTTATAGATCCTTTATATACTGATGAAATTCTGTTTGACAATGGAGAAAATATTCAAGATATAAATCTAGTAACTCTAGTTCAAGATGCCGTTTTTATTAAACCAAATCAAAATCCGATTACAAGAGTCATCGATTCTTTAACTTTAGATGGTCAACCGACTGCTATAAAAGGGCGATTTTTAGAAGATAGCGAATTAAACTTTACTAGCGAAAAGCCTTATGTTATATATGGCTATGCAGCAGTGGCAGAAAACAAAACATTGACTATTGACGCTGGAGCAAAAGTTCACTTTCATGAAAATTCAGGTTTAATTATAGATGATAAAGCAACTTTAAAAATCAATGGTGAACTTAATAATCAAGTACTTATTGAAGGAGATAGACTCGAACCTAATTTCAGCGAAACACCTGGACAATGGGGAACAATATGGATGAGAGCTGGAAGTAAAGATCATGAGATTAATTATACAACCATAAAAAACGGAAGTATCGGGATTCTTTTAGATTCAATTGGAAGTATCTCTACTCCAACACTCATAATTAAAAATTCACAATTATATAATCATTCTAATTATGGAATTTTAGGTAGAGAAACGAATATTTTAGGTGAGAATATTGTGATAAATAATGCCGGATTCTCTTCACTCGCTTGTGTTATAGGTGGAACATACAATTTTACACATTCAACATTTGCTAACTATTGGAATAATAGTTTTAGACAATTCCCAACCGTGTTAGTTAATAATTATTTCACGTATACAGATAATGGTTCTGAAATTGTAGAAACTCGAAATTTGGTAGAAGCAAATTTCACAAACTGCATTATCTATGGCAGCAATAATATTGAGTTATTATTAGATAAAGTTGACGGTTCTGATTTCAATTATAATTTCAAGAATAATCTAATTCGTTTCAACGACTTTAATAATAATTATTCTGAAATCCTTGAATATGATTTTACTGATATGGTTCATTTCCAAAATAATATTTTAAATGAAACGCCACACTTTAAAGACTCCTTTACCAATGATTTGATTATTGGTCAAGAATCTTCAGGGAATGGCTTAGCAAATCCAACAGAAGCATTGCAAGTTCCTGAAGACATATTAGGTCAAAGTCGAGTTTCAAGTCCAGATATTGGCGCGTATCAACATATAGAATTTGAATAAATGAAAAACGTAATCATTACAGGTACAAGTCGAGGAATTGGATATGAATTGGCGCAATTATTTGCAAATTCGAACCATAATGTACTTGCTATTTCACGAAATAGTGAACCAATAAATAAATTAAACAATCCTAATATAACTACTTTATCTATTGACATTTCTGATGAAAAAGAAATTGAAAAAGTTACCGCCTTCGTTCAGGATAATTGGTCTCATGTTGATATTTTAATCAACAATGCAGGCAAATTAGTCAATAAGCCATTTTCAGAAATATCAACACAAGATTTTATTGACGTCTATAAAGTAAATGTATTTGCAGTTGCAGAAATGACACGAAAAGTAATTCCGTTTTTAAATAAACAAAGTCATGTTGTTACAATTAGTAGTATGGGAGGAATTCAAGGTAGTATGAAGTTTACAGGATTAGCAGCTTATAGTTCATCTAAAGGTGCAGTAATAACACTCACAGAATTATTGGCCGAAGAATACAAAGATTCTGGAATTGCATTTAATGTACTCGCTCTTGGAGCCGTACAAACAGAAATGTTGGAAGAGGCTTTTCCTGACTATAAAGCACCAACTACAGCATTAGAAATGGCTGAATACATTTATACTTTTTCATTAACAGGAAATAAATTCTATAACGGAAAAGTATTACAAGTTTCTAGTTCAACGCCATAATAATTACATTTGTATTAAATGCAGAAAAGTCTAAAAAAATACATTCCTGAAACTTCAGTGAGTTTAGTAAATGAACTACTAAATAAATATCCTCATCAATTAAAAATAGTCAATAAGCGCGCTACAAAACACGGTGATTTTAGACTTACTAAAGATAGAGAATATCAAATTACTGTCAACAATAATTTAAATCCATATCAATTCTTATTGACTTTAATTCATGAAGTTGCTCATTTGGTTACGCATCTTAATGAAAGACGTGTTCAACCTCACGGTAAAGAATGGAAACAAAATTTTCAACATTTGATGCTGCCTTTTTTACATCCAGAGATTTATCCAAAAGAGATCCTTCCACACTTAGCAAAGTATCTCAAAAACCCAAAAGCAAGTACCGATTCTGATGTTAAATTAGCTTTAGCAATGAAACTCTTTAGCGAAAAGACTGACACGAATTTTATCTTTGAGATTCCTTTCGATTCTAAATTCGTTTTTAAAAATCGTATATTTCGCAAAGGAAATAAAAGACGTACTCGATTTGAGTGCATAGAATTAAAAACCAAAAAATTATATCTTTTCAACCAAAATACTGAAGTTGAATTAGAGACATCAAAATAAATATGAAAGAAAATTATTACGCAATCATTATGGCTGGAGGTGTAGGTTCCCGTTTTTGGCCAATGAGTACTCAAGAATATCCAAAACAGTTTCACGATATGCTTGGAACTGGTGATTCATTAATTCAAAAAACATTTAGTCGATTAGAAAAATTGATTCCGTCAGAAAACATTTTAATATCTACGAATAAAAGATATAAGGATTTAGTTTTAGATCAATTGGAGAACACTACAAAAAAGCAATTACTACTAGAGCCTTGCATGAGAAATACATCTCCATGTATATTATATGCAGCTCTTAAAATACACGCTATAAATCCTGATGGAGTAATGATTATTGCTCCGAGTGATCATTGGATTGAAAATGAACCACAATTTATAGACAATATTGAAACTGCTTTTGATTTTTGTCAACAAAATGATGTGTTGATGACGCTTGGAATTCAACCAAGTTCTCCAAATACAGGTTATGGATATATTCAATATGAAAATAACGGAACTGAAATAAAAAAGGTAAAACAATTTACCGAAAAGCCTAATTTAGAAAATGCGGAGAAATTTATTGAAAGTGGTGACTACCTTTGGAATGCAGGGATTTTCATTTGGAGTGTAAAAAGTATTTTAAAAGCATTTGAATCTAGTTTGCCAGAAATGTATTCGCTGTTTTGTAAAGCAAATAATGTTTATAATACAGAGTTTGAAGATGATTTCATTAATACAAATTATGCAAATGCAGAAAACATTTCTATAGATTACGGAATATTAGAAAAAGCCAAAAATGTTCATGTATTACCCGTGAATTTTGATTGGAATGACCTTGGAACTTGGGGCTCTCTATATAATAAACTCCCAAAAGACTCAAATCAAAACGCATCTGTAGGCGGCAAAACTATCTTTAGAGATTCATCTAACAACATGGTGAAAACTCAAAATGGCAAGCGTGTTGTTATTCAAGGACTAAACGATTATATTGTGGTAGAAAAAGATGATGTTTTACTAATTTGTCCAAAAAGTAACGAACAAGATATTAAGCAAATTACTAGTCAAGTAAAAGAAGACTTTGGCAATGAATTTGTATAAAAATAAATCATATGGAATCAAAATTTGAAAAAAAAATTGAACCAACTCCAGAAAATACACCTCAAGACTTTAGAAGTATATGGCGTAATTTCAAAGATTTTTTAAGCAACGTATTAGACATTAGACATGACACTGATAAAAGTGGCACAATAGAAGATGTCAAAAATAATATTTCCATGCAAGGTCATACAGCATGGGTCTTAGTTTTTTCAATTTTAATTGCATCAATTGGACTGAATACTAGTTCTACTGCTGTTGTTATCGGAGCCATGCTTATCTCTCCTCTAATGGGACCAATTTTGGGCGTAGGTCTATCTATAGGTATTAATGATATTGACACTTTAAGACGTTCTTTTGTTAATCTTGGTGTTATGATTGGATTAAGTTTAATCACATCATTTCTATTTTTCAAAATTCCGATTTTTCAAAATGAAACACCTGAATTAATAGCAAGGACTTCACCCGACGTTCGCGATGTTTTTATTGCAATTGCTGGTGGACTGGCTTTGATTGTTGCATTGAGTAGACGTTCAAAACAAACCAATACTATTGCTGGTGTTGCAATTGCAACAGCCTTGATGCCTCCACTATGTACTGCAGGATACGGATTGGCTATTGGGAATTTTGAGTATTTTTTTGGCGCAATGTTCTTATTTACAATTAACACTATTTATATTGCTTTAGCTACATTTTTGATTATAAAATTTCTGCGTTTTCCGATGGTAAAGTATATCAATTCTGCAAAAAGAAAGCGTATTGCTCAATTAGCTTCATTTGTAGCTATTCTTGTTTTTGGTTTTAGCGTTTTCCAATTTTATCAACTGTTTCAAAAAGGTCAATTTGTACAAAAAGCAAATAGTTTTATCCAAGAAATGAAAAATGATGGAATCAGTATTATTGATGAAGATGATAAAAACATAAACTATGAAAAGAACAGCATTAAACTAGTTCTTTATGGCAAAACACTTAACAGTACCGAAATAGAACAGTGGGAAGAGAAACTAACTGATTATGGCTTACCAACAACTACATTAAACATACAGCAAGGTACTGACGACTCTGATATAAGAGCAGAAGTTCAAAACCTTACTGATTTATATTCCAGAAATCAAGAAATCATATCTTCTAGAGACGAGAAAATAAAACAAAGTGAAGATAAAATTAAATTGTTAGAGGCTGAATTGAATACATATTATAAAGTCCCTTTTTCTACTATTAGCCAAGAGGCGAAAATCAATTATACAGGGCTAAAAACACTAAGTTATGCCAATGTAATCTCAACTAATTTTAAGTCAACAGATACATTGGTTGTTTTCACAACAACATGGTATGATTCTATTCCGAATAACAATCAAGAGCAAGAGCAAAAATTAAAAAACTGGTTAAAAATTCGACTGAGCCTTGACACGCTAAAAGTTGTAAGAGAATAAAAAAAATCTTTAAAACAAAAAAAATCCGAAGTTTTCACTTCGGATTTTTAATTTTTGTGACTTGGCTGGGGCTCGAACCCAGGACCACCTCCTTAAAAGGGAGGTGCTCTACCAACTGAGCTACCAAGTCGTCCTTTTACGCTTTTTGCGGCTGCAAATATAGTTTACTTTTTATATAAAACAAATAGTTTTTTTATTTACTTTCTTTAAAATAAGATTCACGAACTTTTTTAAATAAATTAGACGAATACACAAAGTTTACGACCACCTCATTATCAGTTATAAAGATATCTTTATTGGACCCTTCCCATGCTTTTTCTCCATCTTTTAAAAAGACTATTTTTTCTCCAATTTCCATCACAGAATTCATATCATGTGAATTTACAACTGTCACAATATTATATTCAGCTGTAATTTCTTGAATCAAATTATCAATAACAGTCGCGGTTTGTGGATCTAATCCAGAATTGGGTTCATCACAAAACAAATATTTAGGGTTCATTACAATTGCTCTAGCAATTGCGACTCTCTTTTGCATACCTCCAGAAAGTTGAGCAGGAAATTTTTTGTTTAATCCTGGTAAATTAACGCGCTCAAGAACAAAATTCACTCTATGAAGCATTTCCTTTTTATTTTGGTTCGCAAACATCTTTAAAGGGAACATGATATTCTCTTCTACAGTTAAAGAGTCAAATAATGCTCCACCTTGAAACAACATTCCAATTTCTGTTCTTAGCAGCCGTTTTTGATCAATATTTAATTGAGAGTACACGCGACCGTCAAAAGAAATATCACCTATTTCAGGTGTGTGCAAACCTAACATACATTTTAGGAAAACTGTTTTTCCAGAACCACTTTGGCCAATAACCATATTTACTTTTCCCTTTTCAAAAACAGCAGAAACCCCTTTTAAAATATGGGCATCACCAAAACTTTTATTCAAATTTGTTACTTCTATCATTATCCTAAAAGCATTTGAGTTAAGAAATAATTTAATAATATAATCACTACACTTGTCCAAACTACAGCTTGAGTACTTGCGCGTCCTACTTCTAAAGAACCTCCCTTTACATAATACCCATGATATGCTGGAATGGTAGCAATAACAAAAGCGAAAATAACTGTTTTTATCAATGCATATTTAATATAATACGGATTGAAATCTAACTGAATTCCGTTAATATAATCTACTGTATAAAATAAGCCTGTTAAATTCCCAGCCACCCATCCACCAATAATACCCAACAACATAGCGATTAGGACTAAAAAAGGGTAAAATAATAATGTTGCAATTAATTTAGGTAAAACTAAATAACTCAATGAGTTTATCCCCATAACTTCGAGTGCATCTATCTGCTCAGTTACTCTCATTGTTCCCATACTTGAAGCAATATACGAACCTACTTTACCCGCTAAAATAATAGAGGTAAAAGTTGGACCGAATTCTAAAATCATTGTGCGTTTAGTAGCAAAACCAATTAAATACTTGGGAATAAATGGGCTATCTACATTCAGGGCTGTTTGAATAGCAACAACACCTCCAATAAAAAAAGAAATAAACATAATTATACCTAAAGACTTTAAACCTAAATCTTCAATTTCTCTGAATAAGGTTTCTCTAAAAATCTTCCATTTCTGTGGACGTTTAAAGACCTCTCTAAGCATCATAAAGTATTTACCAATATGCTCTAAATAATTCATTTAATTTCTTTTTGCTAAAATATTAAATTTATACAATCTTTTACAGAATCTTAACATAAATAAAAAGTTAATACTATCTAAAATTGTAACTTTGTTTTAAAATTTTATCCATTATACCTAAATGAAACAATTAATTTTACTTTTCGTTTTAGCATTTACACTAATTAACTGCAAAGCACAAGGACATAATACAACTAGTAATTCGACTATAGAAAAAAGCAATAAACCAAAATTAGTTATTGGAATTGTTGTTGATCAAATGCGTTATGATTACTTATCTAGATTTTACAATAAATATAGTGAAGGTGGTTTTAAACGTTTAATGAAAGATGGCTATAATCTTAAAAACGCACATTTTAATTATTCTTCAACTAAAACAGGTGTTGGGCACGCTTCAATTTTTACAGGTACAACTCCAGAAAATCATGGTGTTTTATCAAACGATTGGTATGATAAACAATCAAAAAAAATGATTAATTGTGTCGGTGATAATCGCTACAAAACAGTTGGAACCTCATCAAATGAAGGACAAAAATCACCTTATAGAATACAAACTACAACAATTGCTGATCAATTGCACCTAGCACAAAACATGAAGGGAAAAACTATTGGCATCAGTATAAAAGATCGTGGTGCTATTTTACCAGTAGGTCATACTGCAAATGCTGCTTA
>CAJXUO010000007.1 GCA_913061425.1 uncultured Lutibacter sp. | reverse complement strand
CTCTATTCGTCGGCAGCGTCAGATGTGTATAAGAGACAGTTGCATTACTTGGAGCGAATATTATTTATGGCGCTAACTATATTATTGCCAAAGGTATTATGCCTAATAAAATTGGTCCTTCTGCTTTTATATTTCTACGAATTTTAGGTGCAGGAATTTTATTTTGGATACTTAAATCTTTTATCAAAGAAAAAGTAGAGAAGAAAGACTTTTTAAGATTCCTATTTTGCGGACTTTTTGGAATTGCTATAAATCAATTATTGTTTTTTCATGGCTTGAATTTAACGTCTCCTATTGATGCTTCAATCATCATGACTTCTCTTCCTGTATTAGTCATGATCTATAGTTTTTTTATATTGAATGAGAAAATAACAAGAACTAAATTAGCAGGAATTACTATTGGTGCAATTGGCGCTATCATATTGATAGTTTATGGCAATAAATCGGGAGGAACAAGTTCCCTTTTAGGAAACTTATTTATTTTTATTAATGCAGCTTCTTACGGACTATATCTTGTTTTAGTCAAACCATTGATGAAGAAATACAACACCATTACAATCATTAGTTGGGTTTTCCTTTTCGGATTTGTATTTATGTTTCCCTTTGGAATTCAAGATTTATTAATTACCGATTTTTCAGCATTTACAACAAACACCTATTTAACGATTACTTTTGTCATTTTAGGAACAACTTTTTTCGCGTATCTATTTAATATTTACGCACTAAATCATGTGCCTCCATCAGTTGCTGGAAGTTATGTATACCTACAACCTGCAATTAGTTTTATTATGGTCGCTATTTATGCCTTTGTTTTTAATCAGAAAGAATACGAGCAAGATATAAATCTAATTAAAATTTTAAGTTGTTTGCTTGTTGTGATTGGAGTCTTTCTTATTAGTAAGAAAAAGAAAGTCTCGGAATAGATTCTTTACTTTGTTCAGAATGGCAATATATTTATTTTCTTGCTTTATTTTCTTGAGGTAACAAACATTGGTAAATAAAACTATTTATAGGTGTTTCAATTCCTAATAAAAGCCCTTCTTTGACAATATATCCGTTAAAGTTATCGAGTTCACTAGGCTTTCCTTCCATAACATCACGCTGCATAGAGGCTGTAGTATTATATCCAGAATTATCAAATGATTTCATTGCATTGTCAATATCTTTTTGAGTTATAGAAATCCCTTTAGCATTTGCTATCTTCATAATTTCAATTCCAGAATCAATCATTATTTTTCGAATTGATTCATCTTGTTTTAATACTCCAAAAACTTCTCTTGTTAATGCGCCAATACCACTTACGATAGTGATAAATAAAAACTTTCTCCAAATATCTAAATGAATATCATTTGAGATGTTATTCTTAAAGCCTGCAGCATCAAAAATCATTTTGACTTTCTTAACTCTTTGAGTTTCTTTATTATCGTTTTCAGCAAAAACAACTTCAGGTTCGAAAGCAAAGTGATTTATAACTCCAGGAGATTCAACTTTACTCACAATTCTACATAATCCTGCAAGCACATTTTTTTTATCTAGAATTTCTAATAGTTTTTCTGCATTATCAGCGCCATTTTGCAATGGCAAAACAAGTGTGTTTTCGTTAATTATAGGCTTTAGAAAGTTTACAATTGAAGGAATTTGCCAAGATTTAACACCAAGTACTATTAAATCTGGATTTGAGATACTAGAAACATCGTCCGTTGCTTTTGGAAAAACTGTAAAATCACCATTTATACTTTTTACTTGCAGTCCATTTTTTTGAATTGCTTCCAAATGTTTTCCACGAGCAATAAAAGTAACATCGTATCCTGCATGCTCTAATTTCCCGCCAAAATATCCCCCAACACCTCCAGCACCGTAAACAATAATTTTCATTTCTATTTTGAGTTTTAGATACTCAAAAATAGCGTTAATTCTTATTATTATTCATTAAAAATTCAGTAATATTCCAACTAAAACCTGCGGAAACATATTCCATATCATTGTTTAAACCTGTACCATAAGAAACATCGAGCTGTAAATTGTTTTTTGCTAAATACGTAATTCCAGCATTAAAATTACTTTCAAACTGGTTTCCTTCAGTTAATGCACCATAAGGTTCTATATATAATCCAAATTTATCTGCTAGTGAAAAACCAATTGCTATAGAATATGTAAGTGCACTTACTTTATTTACATTATCATAACCGATATTGTATCCAACACCAATCTGTTCATTTATACTATGAGAAATAGATAATTTATTTATAGTCCCTAAACTATTATTAGACAATTCATCTTTTGCAGTTGGAATGATAGCATGAGATAAAAATGCAATTTCTGTATTTACACCTACCTTTTTAAACAATTGAATTTTTGTTCCAATTTCTATATCTCCTAGACCATTAGTTTTAATATTTCCGCCTTCTAATTCAATTTTATTAGATTCATATTGATTGAATAAACGCAATTCAACTTTTTCAGAAATTCCATAACGTAATAATGTAGAAGGCCCTGCAAAACTCTTAACAGCATTATCATTAGAAGTTTGCGAAAGTACTCCCATTTCTATTTGAAAACTATTTTTTGGAATTGTTGATGAAGCCTCAGTTTGATCTGGTCTATCAGTAATAATATCTTGAGAGCAAACAGTAATTGTTGTACATATTAAAAGTAAGGTTGCTAAATATTTCATTTTATTTATAAATTTTCGACAAATGTAGATTAATTTTTAGACTAATCTAAATATTTTTTTAAATTAATAGAAATTATTAATATATTTGCAACGTGAAAAACAACTTATCATATACCGAGGAAAACTATTTAAAGGCAATTTTTAGCCTTTCTAAAAAAACTGACTCTGCTGTAAGCACTAATGATTTAGCAGGAAAACTAGTAACAAACCCATCTTCGGTTACCGATATGATACGGAAATTGGCAGATAAAAATCTAGTAGATTATAAAAAATATCAAGGTGTAACATTATCTAAAGGAGGTAAAAAAACCGCTATTTCAATTATTCGAAGTCATAGATTATGGGAGGTTTTTTTGGTAAAACACTTATCTTATAGATGGGATGAAGTACATGAAATTGCTGAGCAACTAGAACACGTAAAGTCTGAAACTTTGATTGATCATTTAGATGCGTTTCTAGAGTTTCCAACAGTTGATCCTCATGGAGATCCTATTCCAGATAAAGATGGAAACATGTTAACTTTTACTAAAAAATTACTTTCTGAACTTGAAATAAATCAAGAAAGTTCTATTGTTGGAGTTAGAGATTCCTCAGATGATTTTTTAAAATATCTAAATAATAAAGGAATTGCAATTGGTAATTCAATTAAAGTAGTGTATAAAGAATCATTTGATAAATCATTAGAAGTAATTCTGAACAATAATAAGGTCTTAATCACAGAAGAAGTAGCAAAGAATTTATTTGTAAAAGACATAAACTTGAAAAATTAAAAAATGAAAAAATACTTACTAGTTATATTACTTACAACTACACTCTTTGGGTGTAAAAAAGACGTTCCTGAGAACGACAATCTCAACGTTGTTACAACAACATCTATGATTACCGATTTGGTAAAAAATATTGGTGGAGAATATATTAATGTTCAAGGTTTAATGGGAAGCGGAGTAGATCCGCATTTATATAAAGCAAGTGAAGGAGATGTGTCAAAACTTGTAAATGCTGATGTTATTTTTTACAACGGATTACATCTTGAAGGAAAACTTGTTGACGTTTTTGAAAAAATGGGAAGTGCAACCAAAACTCCTATAGCATTAGCAGACGAATTAGATAAAACCACTTTAATTGGTTCAGATTATTTTGCGTCAAACTATGATCCTCACGTTTGGTTTAACATTAAATATTTTAAACAATTTGCAAAAAAAGTTACGCAAGTTTTATTAGAAAAAGATCCTAAAAATGCAGTGACTTTTATTGAAAACGAAAAGCAATATCTAGCGAAATTAGACGCATTGCAAAGTAATGTAATAACCATTATTGAAGATCTACCTGTTGAAAAAAGAATTTTAGTTACAGCACATGATGCTTTTAATTATTTTGGTAAAAACTACGGTTTTGAAGTTGTAGGACTACAAGGGCTGTCAACAGCAACTGAGGCGGGAGTTAAAGATGTTCAAAAATTAGCAGCATTTATTATTGAAAAAGGAGTCAAAGCCATCTTTGTAGAAAGTTCAGTTCCTAAACGTACAATAGAAGCCTTAGAAGCGGCTGTAAAATCCAAAGGTCATGATGTAAAAATTGGTGGAACTTTATTTTCCGATGCTTTAGGAAATGCAGGAACTATTGAAGGAACGTATATCGGAATGTTTGAATATAATGTAAACACTATTGTTAACGCACTTAAATAATGGAAAAGAAAATAGCCGTAAAAGTAGATGATTTAACTGTAGCATATAACTACAAGCCCGTACTTTGGGATATTGATCTTGAAATTCCAGAAGGTGTGTTGATGGCTATTGTTGGACCAAACGGTGCTGGAAAATCAACATTGATAAAGTCAATTTTAGGGATTTTAAATCCTATTGCTGGAAGTATCAGTATTTATGGAAAACCATATGAAAAACAACGTTCTTTGGTTGCCTATGTTCCACAAAAAGGAAGTGTAGATTGGGATTTTCCAACAACTGCTTTAGATGTTGTAATGATGGGAACTTATGGGAGTTTGGGTTGGATAAAACGTCCAAGGCAAAAAGAAAAAAAAACCGCATTAGAAGCACTTGAAAAAGTAGGAATGCTTTCTTTTAAAAACAGGCAAATAAGCCAACTTTCTGGAGGACAACAACAACGTATATTCTTGGCTAGAGCATTGGTGCAAAATGCATCCATCTATTTTATGGACGAACCATTTCAAGGTGTAGATGCTACCACTGAAATAGCGATAATTAATATTTTAAAAGAATTAAGAAAGGCTGGAAAAACAGTAATTGTTGTACATCATGATTTACAAACAGTTCCAGAATATTTTGATTGGGTAACTTTTTTAAATGTAAAAAAGATTGCTACAGGACCTGTTAAAGACATCTTTAATGATGATAATTTGACAAAAACCTATGGAATCAATTATAAAGTAAGTATTCAGGAATAATGGATTTACAAGAATATTTTTCTTTAGTTTTCAGTGACTACACACTACGCACCATCACACTTGGAACGGCAATTCTAGGTGCTGTTACTGGAATGCTAGGTAGTTTTGCAGTGCTCAGAAAACAAAGTTTATTAGGTGATGCCATTTCGCATGCTGCTTTACCTGGAATTGCAATTGCATTTCTAATTACTGGAGCAAAAGATAGTAACACCTTATTATTAGGAGCATTAATTAGTGGACTTATTGGAACATTTTGGATACGTGGAATTATTTCAAAAACACATTTAAAATCTGATACAGCTTTAGGATTAATATTATCCTTGTTTTTTGGATTTGGAATGTTACTCTTAACATATATCCAGAAACAACCAAATGCAAATCAAGCAGGACTCGATAAATATTTATTTGGTCAAGCAGCAACTTTAGTTGAAAGCGATGTATGGTTAATGGCTATTGTGACTGGAATTTGTTTGTTTGTTTTACTTCTTTTTTGGAAAGAATTTAAATTATTATTATTCGATGAAGATTACACTAAAACTCTTGGTTTCAATACCAAGTTTATCGACATCTTAATTACAACTTTTATAGTCTTGGCAATTGTTCTTGGGCTTCAAACCGTTGGTGTCGTTCTTATGAGTGCTATGTTATTGGCTCCTGCGGCAGCGGCTCGTCAATGGACGAATAGTTTAAGTGTTATGGTAATGTTGGCTGCAATTTTTGGAGCATTTTCAGGTGTAGTAGGGACAGCAATTAGCGCGAGTCAAAACAATCTTTCTACAGGACCAGTTATTGTACTTGTTGCTTCAGTATTTGTGATGTTTTCGTTTATATTTTCACCAAGCCGAGGGCTTTTATTTAAACAAATACGGTTTATAAAAAACAGGCGTGATTTAGAATTACACAAAACATTAGCGTTTATGCATAATATTGCAGAAACACATGAAGATATTTCTCATCCACACACCATTAAAATACTAAACAACTTTCAAGGGTTTACTCGTAAAACGCTTCAAAAACTGGTTGATTTAGACTATGTGATATTAAATAGTAATATGTGGAGTCTAACAGAAAAAGGCTTTAAAACAGCCTCTAATTTATACAGTCAACCGTCAGAAGATGAATAGTGCTCAAATAGAAATACAACTTATTGCTAGCGTCGTAGCAATCGCTTGTGCAATTCCTGGAACGTTTTTGGTTCTTCGCAAAATGGCAATGATAAGCGATGCAATAAGCCATTCTATTTTGCCTGGAATTGTTCTTGGTTTTTTTATAACACACAATTTAAATTCGCCTTTACTTATTTTATTAGCAGCATTAACTGGAATCATAACTGTTGTTCTTGTGGAATATATTCAAAAAACAGGATTGGTAAAGGAAGATACTGCAATTGGATTGGTTTTTCCTGCACTATTTAGTATTGGTGTAATTATGATTGCAAAAAATGCAAATGATGTGCATTTAGATGTTGATGCAGTTTTATTAGGTGAATTAGCTTTTGCACCTTTTGATCGATTACTAATTAACGGAACAGATTTTGGTCCAAAATCACTTTGGATTATAGGAACTATATTACTTATAACTGTTACTTTATTAATTGCATTCTTTAAAGAACTAAAGGTAAGTACTTTTGATAAAGGGTTAGCTGCTTCTTTGGGTTTTTCACCAGCAATTATTCACTACGGATTAATGTCTGTTGCATCAGTTACAACAGTTGGTGCTTTTGATGCGGTTGGCGCTATTTTAGTTGTCGCGCTAATGATTGCCCCTGCTGCAACCGCTTATCTATTAACTACCGATTTAAAGAAAATGCTGCTATTAGCCATTATTTTTGGGGTATTTGGAGCAATTAGCGGTTATTGGTTTGCACATTGGCTAGATGCTTCAATTTCTGGATCTATAACAACAATGCTTGGATTACTTTTCTTAACAGTTTATTTATTTGCTCCAAATAAAGGGTTAATCTCAGTAATGTATAGAGAAAAACAACAACGAATAGAAGTTTCTCTATTGACGTTTTTACTGCATTTAAAAAACCATTCTGAAGAAAGTGAACGTCATGTTAATCATTTAAATGAACATATCAATTGGCAAAAAGTACGTTCAAAAGTAGTGTTGGAATTAGCACTAAAAAATAACATGATACATATTGATAATGAAATAGTTTCTCTTACTGAAAAAGGAAATAAATTTACTACTCAAGCTATTGATTATATTATTACAAATGAAGATGCTCAAATTGAGCATATGAAAGATGATTTCTTTCTATTTAGAGGGTAAAACCTAATGACAACCACAACTATCTTTTCCACAAGATTTTGTGGTTTTTTTTGGCTTATAAAAATACTTTTTCACAAGAAAAGCAACAGCCAGTAAAACTGCAATGTAAACTAATATTTCTTGCGTATTTATCATAAACTATAAGTCGTATTTCTTTTTCTTAATTACAAATTTATTTTAAAAGTTGAAAAGAAATCAATGCTGTAATATATGCAATTGCGGTCATCCCAAACAATTGTATCATTGGCCATTTCCAACTATTTGTTTCTTTTTTTACAATCGCTAAAGTTGCCATACACTGCATTGCAAAAGCATAAAACAATAAGAGTGATATTCCACTTGCTAGCGTAAATACTTTTTCACCATTCGGATAAACTTCAGCAGCCATTTTCTGTTTGATTGTTTCTTCTTCTTCACCAGCACTACCTACACTATAAATTGTTGCTAAAGTACCGACAAACACTTCTCGCGCAGCAAATGAAGTCACTAAAGCAATCCCTATTTTCCAATCATAACCTAAAGGTTTTATTATTGGCTCAATCGTTTTACCAACAATACCAATATAAGAATGCTCTAATTTATAAGATGCAATCTTATTGTCCAATTCTAGACTACTTATTTCCTGATTTACAACTTCTGTTTTTACTATATTTTCGGCATTATTGAATTTTTCTCCTGGACCATAAGAAGCCAAAAACCACAATACAATTGAAATTGCTAAAATTATTTTACCTGCATCAACAAGGAACGATTTTGTCTTTTCAAAAACATTGATGAATACATTCTTAAACATCGGTAACTTGTAATTTGGCATTTCTACAACAAAGTATGATTTACTTTGTATCTTCAATACTTTGTTTAAAATATATGCTGAAATAATTGCTGCTGCAAAACCTAACAGATATAAAAACATCAATGTCAAACCTTGCGCATTAAAAATTCCCAGTATTCGCTGATCTGGAATTACCAACGCAATTAAAATTGCATACACAGGTAATCTTGCTGAACATGTTGTAAAAGGAGTTACTAAAATTGTGATTAATCTTTCTTTCCAACTTTCAATATTTCGAGTTGCCATAATTGCTGGAATCGCACAGGCAGTTCCAGAGATTAAGGGAACAATACTTTTTCCACTCAAACCAAATCGTCGCATAATTCTATCCATTAGAAATACAACACGACTCATATAACCACTTTCTTCCAAGACAGAAATAAATAAAAACAAGAAAGCTATTTGAGGGATAAAAATCACTATACCTCCAAGTCCTGCAATAATTCCATCTACTAATAGGTCTGTAAATTGACCAGGATCAAGGTGTTTTCTTGTCAAATCGCCTAGTGAAGCAAATGAACTATCTATAAAATCCATTGGAATTCTACTCCAATCAAAAATTGCTTGAAATATCAATAATAAAATTCCGAAGAAAATAACATATCCAAAAACTTTATGAGTCAATACTCTATCTAAAATACTTCTCAAATCTGTCGCTTTAGATTTATCTACAGTATATCCCTTTTTCAGAATATCATTAATAAATTTATAGCGAGCAATCGTCTCTTTTTGCTGTAATCTTTTTAATTCTGAATCAGACTTTGTAGCAAAAGAGGCCTTTTCTTTAAGTTGCTTTTTCTCTACTTTTCCAAAATTAACATCTTGAGTAATCACTAACCACAATTTATATAATGACTGATTTGGAAAAACTTTTTCTAATCTATCAAAATATTCTTTATCAATTATAGAAGAGTCTAAACAAGAATCAGAAGATAAACTTTTACTGTTTTGCAATAACGTTTTAATGTCTTCAATTCCTTCTTTAGTTCTAGAGCTTACCAATGCAATTTTAGTGTCCAACTCCTTTTCTAAAACATCTATATCTATAGAGATGCCCTTACGCCTCATCCTATCAGACATATTAATCACTAAAATTGTTGGAATTTCTAAGTCTTTAATTTGTGTGAATAAGAGTAAGTTTCTTTTTAAATTTTCTACATCAGAAACCACAATAGCAACATCTGGATAGTCTTCTCCGTTTTTGTTCATTAACAATTCAATCACCACGCTTTCATCTAAAGACGAAGCGTTTAAACTATACGTTCCAGGCAAATCAATAATTTTAGCCTTTTTATGTCGCGTAAGTTTACAGTAACCAATTTTCTTTTCTACGGTAATTCCAGGGTAATTTCCTACTTGCTGATGAAGTCCTGTAAGGTGATTAAATACAGAGGTTTTACCTGTATTTGGGTTTCCAATTAAAGCAACTTTTAATAGTTCAGTACTCATAATTGAAAATATTAAACTATTTTTTTAATTGAAATTTGAACTGCAGTTTCTTTTCTTATCGCTACGTAACTATCGTTAATATTGATATAAAGCGGATCATTAAAAGGTGCAAATTGAACCAATTCTACTTGATTTCCAGGCAAACAACCCATTTCAATAAGTTTCAAAGGAACACAATCAATATCAAAATCTTGAATGATTCCCTTTTCCCCTCTCTGTAGTGTCGCTATAGTCTGCATGCAGTTAATAAAGTATTGAAGGCAAATATACTAAATTAGAATGATTCTAAATATGACTTTTATCACTTCTTTTTATATTCTTCCTGAAGCTGTTTAATATCCTCTACAAGCTCAACCATTTCTTCTTCATTTGTACCGTCATAATACCCTCGTATTTGGCGTTTTTTATCTACAAGTACAAAATTTTCTGTATGAATAAAATCTTGATCACCGCCATCTCCTTCATCAACAACAGCAAAATAACTTTTCCGAGCTAGTTCATAAATATGTTTTTTATCTCCTGTTGTAACATTCCATTTTGAATCAATTACACCTTTCATATCAGCATACTCTCTTAAAACAGGAATACTATCCATTATTGGAGTTACCGAATGAGACAGAAACATAATCGAATTATCTTCTTTAAATTTCATTTGAATTTTAGCCATATTACTTGTCATGATTGGACAAATAGATTGGCAACGTGTAAAAAAGAAATCTGCAACGTAAATTTTATCTTTATAATCTTCTTGAGTAATATTTTCACCATTCTGATTCATCAATGAAAAGTCTGCAATTTTATGGTTTTTACGCACATGCTTCACAGATTTATCTACCAATCTTGGATTCACATCAGCAGGATTATATATAGGTAAACGTTTTTCAGGATTTATAATTGAGTAAATGACAAAAACCATACTCACAGAAAAAACTGCCATTATCATAAAAATTGGAAAAGATTTTTTTATCGATTTAAAATCCATTTGAAACTGTTTTAACTGCAAATTTAAATTTTTATTCTAACTCTATAATAAAACTTTGTTAAAACAAGCAGCAAACTAACTCTTAGAGTTTCAAAACTCTATTTTAAACCGTACATTTGTGCGTTTTTTAGAAAAGAAATTACATATATGGAAATATTAATAAAAGCATCACAATTCTTACTTAGTTTATCATTGCTGATTGTTTTACACGAGTTCGGACATTATATTCCGGCCAAATTATTCAAAATAAGAGTAGAGAAGTTTTATTTATTTTTTGATGCTTGGGGAAAGAAGTTATTTAGTTTTACTAAAGGCGGAACTGAATACGGAATTGGTTGGTTACCACTTGGAGGATATGTAAAAATATCTGGTATGATTGATGAAAGTATGGATACTGAGCAAATGAAACAACCTGCTCAACCTTGGGAGTTTCGTTCAAAACCGGCATGGCAAAGATTAATCATTATGCTTGGTGGAGTTATCGTTAACTTCATTTTAGGGTTTTTAATCTATATAATGATCTTTAGCGTTTGGGGAGAAAGTACCGTAAAAACTCAAGATGTAAAATATGGTTTTGGAGTTTCAAAAGTATTGGAGAACTATGGCGCACAACAAGGTGATCAATTATTGTTGGCAGATGAAAAAGAGATGACTGATGTAAGAGACATTAATACTTTTTTATTATTAAGAAATACAAAAACAATCACTGTAAAACATCTAAATGGTGAAACGGAGCAAATAAAACTTCCAGAAGATATTGATATGCAAATCTTCCAATCAAGTGGAATGAGCGCAATGTCACCGCGTTTTCCGTTTGTTTTAGATTCTGTTGAAGAAGGTTCTACAGCTGCAAAAGCAGGATTATTAAAAACCGATAAAATAGTTTCAGTAAATGAGTATCCAATAAGTTATTGGTCAGATGTTACGTATGTTATTCAAAATTCAGAAGGATCTATTAACATGAAAGTTGAAAGAAACGGTCAAATACAAGATTTAAAAATCAAACTTAATAAAAAAGGGAAAATTGGTGTCGCACCAAAACCAACCGATCCAAATTATATAAAAGTTACTGATATATCTTACACACTTTCTGAAAGTGTTTCAAGAGGGGTTTCAGAAGCATATTGGAAACTACATGATATTGTAGCGCAATTCAAATTTGTGTTCACTTCAAAAGGAGCAACAAGTCTTGGAGGGTTTATTGCTATCGGAAGTATATTTCCTTCAACTTGGAGTTGGCCTGCATTCTGGGCAATTACAGCCTTTTTATCATTAATGTTAGGTTTCATGAACTTGTTACCAATTCCTGCATTAGACGGTGGACACGTACTGTTTACTTTATGGGAAATGATTACTGGAAGAAAACCAAGTGACAAATTCTTGGAGTATGCTCAAATTGGCGGTTTCTTTTTCTTAATGGCTTTATTATTATTAGCCAATGGAAATGACATCTATAAATTATTTACTTAATAAGTTATTAAGCACTAAAAATCATAAAAAAACTCCGAAGAAATCTTCGGAGTTTTTTTATGTTAAGTTGTTATTCTTTATGCTTTTCTCAATTCTTTGGCTTTCTTTTTAGCCAACACATTCTTTTCTATAGTATGTTCTGGACGAGTCCATTTTGGTTTTTCACCTAAAGGTTTAAACTGTGAATCTTCCGCTTCTACAGAAACTGGTCTTTTACTCACGTTCGTAAATGGCTTACTAGGAATCAATCCAAGCTTATCAAACATCTTCATATCCTCATGTACATCAGGATTCGGAGTCGTCAATAATTTATTACCTGCAAATATTGAATTTGCACCAGCAAAGAAACACATCGCTTGACCTTCTTGAGTCATTTCAGTTCTTCCGGCACTCAATCTCACTTGCGTCTTTGGCATTATAATTCTAGTCGTAGCAACCATTCTTATCATCTCCCAGATTTCAACAGTTTGTTGTTCTTCTAATGGAGTTCCTTCAACGGCAACCAACGCATTGATCGGCACAGATTCTGGATGTGGATCAAATGTTGTTAAAGAAACCAACATTCCTGCTCTGTCTTCAACTTTTTCTCCCATTCCAATAATTCCACCTGAACAAACTGTTACATTCGTTTTTCGAACGTTTTCTATGGTCTTAATTCTATCTTCGTAACCTCTCGTAGAAATTACTTTTTTATAATATTCTTCTGACGAATCTAAATTATGATTGTATGCATACAATCCTGCTTCTGCCAATCTTTGTGCCTGATTTTCAGTAATCATTCCAAGTGTACAACACACTTCCATCTCAAGGTTGTTAATCGTTCTCACCATTTCCAATACTTGATCAAACTCAGGACCATCTTTTACATTTCTCCAAGCAGCACCCATGCAAACTCTAGATGAACCTCCAGATTTCGCTTGTAATGCTTGTGCTTTTACTTGCTGCACTGTCATTAAATCATTTCCTTCAACATCGGTATGATACCTTGCTGCTTGTGGACAATAACCACAATCTTCAGGACAACCACCAGTTTTTATAGAAAGTAATGTAGATACTTGTACTAAATTTGGATCGTGATTTTCACGATGAACAGTTGCAGC
>CAJXUO010000006.1 GCA_913061425.1 uncultured Lutibacter sp. | reverse complement strand
CCAAGATTTCATTTTGACGAAGAAGCCTTAAGAGAATTAGCAACATCTATAAAACAGTTAGGTGTAATTCAACCAATTACTGTTAGAAAAATTGATGATAATAAATTTCAATTAGTTTCTGGAGAACGTCGTTTTAGAGCTTCTAAATTAATTGAAAGCAAAACTATTCCTGCCTACATAAGAATTGCAAACGATCAAGAAATGCTAGAAATGGCATTAGTTGAAAACATACAACGAACAAACTTAGATCCTATTGAAATTGCCTTATCATATCAACGATTAATTGATGAAATTAATTTAACTCAAGAAGAAATGAGTAAACGAGTTGGTAAAAAACGTTCTACCATTTCTAATTACTTAAGATTATTAAAATTAGATCCAATCATTCAAACCGGAATTCGCGATAGATTTATTTCAATGGGTCATGGAAGAGCAATTATAAATATTGAAAATCCAGAGGAACAATTAGCTATCTATGAGAAAATATTAAAATTAAAACTTTCAGTAAGACAAACTGAAGATTTAGTTAAAAGCATAAAAGATGGTGGTTCAGAAAAAGTAATTGTAAAAAAAGCACAACTTCCGTTTTATATAAAAAATAGTTTAAATGGTATTAAAGGATATTTAAATTGTAGTGTAAATGTGAAAGTATCTGATAGAAATAAAGGGGAAATTACCATTCCGTTTAGTTCAGAAGAAGATTTTTTAAGAATTAAAAAATTATTACAATAATCGTGGGTTTAAAATTCAAATATCTCTTCTTTAGTCTCATTCTTTTGAATAGTTTTTTTTCATTCTCTCAAGAAAATGACTTAATCGTCAGTGATACAATTCCTACGGTAAGTGAAGTCGTAAATCCATTAGCGCCTTCTACAGCTGCATTTTATTCCGCTATACTTCCTGGACTTGGACAAGCATACAATAAAAAATACTGGAAAATTCCAATTGTTTATGGTTTACTTGGAACTTCAACCGGTTTTTACATTCATAATAACAGCCAATATAACAGATATCGCGATGCGTTTAAATCAATGCAATCAGGAAAACCACATGAATTTGATGGATTAAATGGCAATGTTTTATTGACTGATGACGCTCTAGAACGTGCTCAAAAGAGATTTAAAGAAGACCGAGATTTATCCCTTTTTATTACTATTGGTCTATATGCTTTACAGATAGTTGAAGCGAGTGTAGATGCCCATCTAAAACAATTAAATACTGATGATAATTTAGTGTTTAGACCTCAATTATTAATTGATCCTGTTACAAATCAAGTTACAGCAGGTATTTCATTATCTTATAACTTTCAATAATGAAACGAGCAAACAAAAATTTTATAAATAAAAAAATGATTAATCGCGAACAGCATATGCTAACTATAAAAAGTATAATCTAAGCATATGAAAATAGCACTACTTGGATATGGACAAATGGGGAAAGCAATTGAAAAAATTGCTCTAAAACGAGGTCATGAAATAGTTTTAATTGTTGATTCTAAAACAATAAACTATGATATTTCAATAGCAGATATTGCAATTGATTTCAGTATACCTTCATCTGCAAAAAGCAATATACTTAACTGTTTTGACAATAATGTTCCTGTTATTTCTGGAACCACAGGATGGCACAATAGTATTGAAGAAATTATGGCGTTGTGTGATCAAAAAAATGGTGCATTCATAACTGCAACAAATTTTAGTTTAGGAGTTCATATTTTCTTTGAGTTAAATGAACAACTTTCTAAAATGATGTCTAATTTAAATAATTACACTACTTCCATTGAAGAAATACATCATACAAAAAAATTAGACGCTCCAAGCGGAACAGCAATTACACTCGCAGAAGGTATTATAAAACATACAGATAAAAATAATTGGTCATTAGATGTAACAAATGATCAAAAGACACTACCAATAACAGCAAAAAGAATTCCAGAAGTAACTGGAACACATACCGTATCTTATACATCAGAAATTGATACAATACACATAAACCACACTGCACATAATCGAGAAGGTTTTGCATTAGGAGCAGTAGTTGCAGCCGAATGGCTTGTAGACAAAAGAGGGGTTTATACAATGAAAGATGTATTAGGAATTTAAACAAAAAATTATGACAGCAATACAATTAACACTATTCATCCTACTTGTACAAGTAATCCACTTTTTAGGTACATGGAAACTTTATGAAAAAGCAGGAAAAAAATGGTGGGAAGCTGTAATTCCGGTATACAATAGTATTGTATTAATGAAAATTATAAATAGACCAAAATGGTGGGTGATTTTTCTTTTTATTCCAATCATTAATTTATTGATGTTCCCTGTAATATGGATTGAAACAATCAGAAGTTTTGGGAAAAAATCAAGATTAGATTCTATTTTAGTTTTACTTACTCTTGGGTTTTATATTTATTATATCAATTATGCAACAGATGCAAAATATGTTGAAAACAGAAGTTTAGAGCCTCAAAGTGGCCTTGGTGATTGGATTAGTTCTATTACTTTTGCTGTTATTGCTGCAACATTAGTACACACGTATTTCATGCGTCCATACGTAATTCCTACATCATCTTTAGAAAAGTCTTTATTGGTTGGAGATTTTCTATTTGTAAGTAAATTTCATTACGGAGCAAGAGTTCCGATGACAACAATTGCTTTACCAATGGTACATGACTCTATACCGGTAATAGGTACAGGTTCATATTTAAAAAAACCACAACTTCCATATTACAGATTACCTGGATTACAAAAAATAAAACGCAATGAAATTGTTGTGTTTAACTGGCCTGCAGATACATTAGCGACAATGTGGGGAGATAATTCTGGAAAATTCACATACAAACCTATTGATAAAAAAACCAATTATGTAAAGCGTTGTGTTGGTATCGCTGGTGACTCGCTACAAATTATTGATGGAGATATTTATATCAATGGAGAACGCTCAATCATGCCAGATAGAGCAAAGCCTCAGTTTTATTACGAAGTAGATACTGACGGAAAACAAATAAGCAGTAGAAGTATTAGAGAGCGTTATAATGTTAGAGAAGGATATGTATCTAAAGAAGGTACATACATTTTAAATCTATCTGAAGATGATTTGAAATTATTAAAAAATAATTCTTCTGTAAAAAGTATTACAAAAAAAATAGAACCTGCAGGAAAATATGATCCTAAATTATTTCCTCATAATGAACAATACGCTTGGACAATAGATAATTACGGTCCAATATACATTCCGAAAAAGGGAGAAACAGTTGAGCTAAACGAAAAATCTATTCCGTTTTACAAACACTTAATTGAACAATATGAACATCATAATGATGTTACATTTAATAATAACGAGGTTTATATTGATGGTGAAAAAGTTAGTAATTACACCTTTAAACAAGATTATTATTGGATGATGGGTGACAACCGACAAAGTTCATTAGATGCCCGTTTTTGGGGCTTTACACCAATGGATCATGTTGTAGGAAAACCTGTTTTCATTTGGATGAGTTTTAAGAATGGTATGCCTTGGAGTGGTGGAAAACCTCGTTGGGAACGTTTCTTTACAACAGTTCACGGAAGTGGGAAACCAGTATCTTACCTTTATTACTTTTTAGGATTATTAGGTGCTTGGATAGTCTATAGCAATTTTATTAAAAAGAAGAAAAAACCATAAATATTGTTATTTATTCCAACATATTTTGCGCCAATTATACAATACGTTGCAATGACAAAAAGCGATACGATTGTATTTGAAGTAGACGATAATTTTCAAAAACAAACCTATAGAAATCGCTGCAATATTTACAGCGCAAGTGGAAAATTACAACTCAACATTTCAACTATACACAACAAAAACATTCGACAAAAAACAAGAGATATAAAGATTGATAATAGTTCTAATTGGCAAACTCAACATTTAAGAACACTTCAAACTGTATATAGATCTTCTCCATTTTTTGAATTTTACGAAGATGATTTAAGACCACTTTATGAACAAAAACAAGAGTTTTTATTAGATTTTAATATAAAATGTCATGAGTTTATCATAAGTGCAATGCAAGAAGAAATTACATATTCTAAAACTTCAATATATAATGTAGATTCAGATTTGAAAGATTTCAGAAGTCTAGCAGTTGCAAGAAAAGAACTTAATTACGATCTAAAACCATACACTCAAGTTTTTGAAAATAAGCATGGTTTTCTTTCAAATTTAAGCATCCTTGATTTACTTTTTATGGAAGGTCCAAGTACAGAAATTTACCTAAAAAATAACAACGCTTTAGACCTATTAGGTTGATACTTATTTTGATTTTTTTAAATTACCTGAAAACTCACTTGAATTAAGTAAACTGAAAAAGGTCAGTATTCATCAAAAAAAAACTCAACTTAATAAGTTGAGCTTTTTTTTAACGAGTTAATTTTTTATATTTTATTCTTCTAGGAATTAAATCACCGCCTAAACGCTTCTTTTTACTCTCTTCATATTCTGAAAAAGAACCTTCAAAATAATAAACCTGAGAATCACCTTCAAAAGCTAATATATGCGTGCAAATTCTATCTAAAAACCATCTATCATGCGAAATTACAACAGCACAACCTGCAAAGTTCTCTAGACCTTCTTCCAAAGCCCTTAATGTATTTATATCCAAGTCATTTGTTGGCTCATCTAATAACAATACATTTCCTTCTTCTTTTAATGTCATTGCTAAATGCAGTCTATTACGCTCTCCTCCAGACAATGCACTTACTTTTTTATTTTGCTCAGAACCTGCGAAATTGAAACGGCTTAGATACGCTCTAGAATTCACCATCTTCCCTCCCATCATCACTAGATCTTGTCCGTCAGAAAAATTTTCCCAAATAGATTTATCAGCATCGATATTGGAATGTGATTGATCTACATAAGCTATTTTAGTAGTATCTCCTACTTCAAATTCTCCTTTATCAGCTTTCTCTTCACCCATTATCATTTTGAAAATAGTCGTTTTACCTGCTCCATTGGGACCTATAATTCCAACAATACCATTAGGAGGTAATGAAAAATTAAGATCATCATATAATAACTTTTCTCCAAATGCTTTTGAAACACCTTTTGCATCAATCACATTTGTTCCAAGTCTTGGACCATTAGGAATATAAATTTCTAATTTCTCTTCAATTTTATTTTGATCTTGACTCATCAACTTATCATAATTCGCCAAACGAGCTTTTGATTTTGACTGACGTCCTTTTACTCCTTGACGCACCCATTCTAACTCTCGCTCTAATGTTTTTTGACGTTTCGAAGCTGTTTTTTCTTCTTGTTTAAGTCTATTTCCTTTTTGCTCTAACCAAGATGAATAATTTCCTTTCCAAGGAATTCCTTCACCTCTATCTAATTCCAAAATCCATCCAGCAACATTATCCAAGAAATATCTATCGTGCGTTACAGCAATTACAGTTCCTTTATATTGTGATAAATGATGCTCTAACCAATGTACAGATTCTGCATCCAAGTGATTCGTAGGCTCATCTAGCAATAAAACATCTGGTTGTTGTAATAACAATCTACACAATGCAACTCTACGTCGCTCTCCACCAGATAAGTTTTTAATAGGAGTGTCTCCAGTTGGAGTACGAATAGCATCCATTGCTATTTCTAATTTTGTATCTAATTCCCAAGCATCTAAAGCGTCAATTTTATCCTGTAAAACGGCTTGTTGATTCATCAACTTTTCCATTTTATCAGCATCAGAATACACTTCTTCTAAACCAAACATGTCGTTGATTTTGTTATACTCTTCAAGAACCGCTACAGTTTCAGCAGCACCTTCTTTAACAATATCCATAACCGTTTTAGTATCATCTAATTCAGGCTCTTGAGAAAGGTATCCAACAGTATAATCTTGATTAAAAGTTACATCTCCTTGATAGTTTTTTTCAATTCCAGCAATAATTTTCATCAAAGTAGATTTCCCAGAACCATTCAGACCTAAAATCCCAATTTTAGCTCCATAGAAAAAACTTAAATGAATATTTTTTAAAACTTGTTTGTTTGCACCAGGAAACGTCTTGTTTACTCTGGTCATTGAAAATATTATTTTTTTATCATCACTCATTATACTCTTCCTTTTAAAGCATTAAAAACCCACGCATTTGCCAAAAATCCTATTCCTACTGAAGCAAATCCCCAACCTGCAACATCATTGTATCTATATGCTCCCATTAAAATTAGCGCTATTCCAACAAGTATCATAATAAATGTTGCCCAGCCTAACACAGTATTTTTATTCATTGCCATATGCCTTTCTGTTTATTGAAAAAAAGTGAATTACAAATATCGTTATTTATTTTGTTTTTTATAGTTTATACATCCTATAAAAATAGAAGGTAAAATGAATATCTAAGCTCTACCTAATTTACGTATGGCTACCCATTGTTTCATCTTTTCTTTAGCATCACATGCAGGATAACCTAAAACTGTTTTTCCGGCTGCTACATCAGCAATTACACCAGAACCTGCTCCAACTATTGCACCTGAATGAATTGTAGTGTGATCTTTAATAGATGCACTTCCTCCAATAATTACGCCATCTCCAAGAGTTACAGAACCTGCCAGACCACTATTACCAGCCATTATACAGAATTTACCCAATACAGAATTATGTCCAATCTGTACCAAGTTATCAATTTTACATCCATCACCTAAAATAGTTGAACTAAATTTACCTCTATCTACACAGGAATTAGCACCAATCTCAACATGATTTCCTATAACTACATTTCCTATATGAATAATCTTAGTTAAACCTTGTTCGCTTGGGCGATATCCAAATCCGTCTGCACCTATACTTACATTCGCATGAAAAATACAGGAATTTCCTATTTCGCTACGTTCTCTAATTACAGTTCCTGACCAAATTACAGTATGATTACCAATGGTAGAATCATCAAAAATTGAAACGTTAGGATAAACGGTAACGTTATCACCCAAAACAACATTTTTTCCTATATAAGAATTTGCGCCTATTTTACAGCATTTTCCTAATTGAACTGTTTTATCAATTACAGCTGTTGGATGAATATCAACCTCAAAAGACGGAGAATCTAGTTCAAAAGCCTCCAATAAAGTCGCCATTGCTAAGTCTGCATTTTTTACTTTTATAAACGATTTTCCTTCGCCTGGAAGTAACTCTATTTTTTCATCTACAATTGCTGCACTTGCATTCGAGTTTTCCCATAAACGAGCAAACTTTCTATTTCCAATAAAAGTAATCTGTCCTTTTTCTGCCTTTTCAATTTGTTCGGGTGCATAAATTTTATGTGCAGAATCTCCTATTAATACGCCATTTAAAAGCGAATTAATTTCTTGTACAGTAAATGATTTCATTTTTTGATTTTGAGATTAGATTTTTTAAAAGTCATTTTTAATATTTAAAAAAGTAAAAATCCCACTTTTAGCGGGATTTTTACTCTATTTATAGTTCTGCTGCAACTCTACTGCCTTGATCGATTGCTCTTTTCGCATCCAATTCTGATGCGAAATCTGCTCCACCAACAACGTGAACATTTTTACCAGCATCTAGCAATGGTTGATATAATTCTTTAAATGGAGTCTGGCCTGCACAAATAACAATAGTATCAACTTCTAAAATTTTCGCTTCTTCATTTTGTGTATAATGCAACCCTTTGTCATCAATTTTAGTATAAGAAACTCCGCCTATAAATTGAACACCTTTCTTTTTTAAGGTTGATCTATGAATCCATCCTGTAGTTTTACCAAGGTTCCCACCAAACTTCCCTTCGCTTCTTTTAAACATAAAAACTTCTCTTGGCGATGGATGAAAATCTGGTTTAATACCTTCAATGCCACTTCTAGATTTAAAAGTTTTATCAATTCCCCATTCTTTTAACCATGCGTCAATATTTAGTGAAGTAGATTCTCCTTCATGAGTTAAATATTCAGAAACATCAAAACCAATTCCTCCTGCTCCAATTACTGCAACTCTTTTTCCAACTGCTTTTTTATGCTTCAACACATCAATATAACTCAATACCTTTTGATGATTAATTCCTTCTATTTTTAATTCTCTTGGTTTAATACCTGTAGCTATAATAATTTCATCAAAATCAGAATTCAACAAATCTTCAGTCGAAACCTTTGTATTCAATTTTACAGTAACATCATGTAATTCGATCTGTTTATTGAAATAACGGATAGTTTCGTAAAACTCTTCTTTTCCTGGAATTTGTTTTGCGATGTTAAATTGACCTCCTACTTCAGAATGAGCATCAAAAAGAGTCACAACATGACCTCTTTGAGCAGCAATAGTAGAGGCAGCCAAACCTGCAGGTCCTGCTCCAATAACAGCAATTTTCTTCTTATTTTCTGTAGGAATATAATTTAATTCTGTTTCATGACAAGCTCTTGGATTCACCAAACAACTCGCTACTTTTTGTTCAAAAACATGATCTAAACACGCTTGATTACAACCTATACAAGTATTAATTTCATCATCTTTTTCTTGTTCAGCTTTATTCACCCATTCTGGATCTGCCAAAAAAGGACGAGCCATTGAAATCATATCTGCATGCCCTTCAGCCAAAACTTTTTCAGCAGTTTCAGGCATATTTATTCTATTAGAAGTTATCAGTGGAATTGATAATTCTTCTTTCATTTTTTGAGTAACCCAAGTAAATGCAGCTCGAGGTACAGATGTAGCAATCGTAGGTATTCTTGCTTCATGCCATCCAATTCCTGTATTTATAATTGTTGCTCCTGCTTTTTCAATTTCTTTACCAAGTTGCACCACTTCTTCCCAAGAACTTCCATTTTCTACCAAATCTAGCATTGATAAACGATAGATAATAATGAAATTCTCTCCTACGGCATCTCTTGTTTGTTTTACTAATTCAATGGGTAAACGCATTCTGTTTTCATAAGAACCTCCATAATTATCAGTACGTTTATTTGTTCTTTTAGTTATAAATTGATTTATTAAATAGCCTTCAGAACCCATAATTTCAACACCATCATAACCTGCCAACTTTGAAAGTTTAGCACTATTTACAAAATCTCTAATGGTTCTTTTAATTCCAGATTGTGTTAATTTAAAAGGCTTAAACGGTGTTATTGGAGATTTTATTTTAGAAGGCGCAACATTAAAAGGATGATACCCATAACGACCTGCATGTAAAATTTGCATACATATTTTCCCACCTTCTTTATGAACTGCATCCGTAATTTTTTGGTGGTGTATTGCATGCTTTTTAGAACTCATTCTAGCAGAAAATGGTCCTGTCCAACCTTGAATATTGGGTGAAATCCCTCCAGTAACTATAAGACCTACACCTCCTTTTGCTCTTTCTGCATAATAGGTCGAAATCTTATCAATTCCATTTTTCTCTTCTTCAAGTCCTGTATGCATAGAACCCATCAAAATTCTATTTTTGAGAGTTGTAAAGCCTAAATCTAATGGCTCAAAAATATGTTTGTATTTGGTCATGTATTTTAATTTTAATAATTTATTATGCACGCATAATATTTAAGCAAGTTAAGTCATTTTTTGAAAATAAAAAAACTCAAGATAGTTATCTTGAGTTTTAAATAATAGTGAAATTACAGGCTACAAAAAAATCGCAATTAGAAAAAGAACAACGACACACTGAAATTGCTGAAACTGTAGAGGAAATTATCAATTCTTACGATTAAATTTTCTTACTTTAGCAATATAAATTAAGACGTATAGTGATGGATGTAAACTTCAACAAAAACGAAGATTATAATAAACTTCAAGTATCAGATTTAAAAAGAAAATTGCTCAAAGTTTACAAAGGTGGTGGCGAAAAGCGTATTGAAAAACATCATGCGAAAGGAAAGTTAACAGCAAGAGAACGAATTGATTATTTACTTGATGAAAAATCTGATTCTATAGAGATTGGAGCCTTTGCAGGAGATGAAATGTATGCAGAACATGGAGGATGTCCTTCTGGAGGAGTTGTTGTGAAAATCGGTTACATATCAGGAAAGCAGTGTATTGTTGTTGCAAATGATGCAACAGTGAAAGCTGGAGCATGGTTTCCAATTACAGGAAAGAAAAATTTAAGAGCACAAGAAATTTCTATAGAGAATAAACTTCCAATAATATATCTCGTAGATTCTGCAGGAGTTTATTTACCAATGCAAGATGAAATTTTTCCCGACAAAGAACATTTTGGTAGAATTTTTAGAAATAACGCTGTAATGAGCAGTATGGGAATTACTCAAATTTCTGCAATTATGGGAAGTTGTGTTGCTGGAGGAGCCTACCTTCCTATCATGAGCGACGAGGCTATCATCGTTGATAAAACAGCCAGTATATTTCTTGCAGGAAGTTATTTAGTGAAAGCTGCAATTGGAGAAGATATAGATAACGAAACTTTAGGAGGCGCAACAACACACTGTGAAATTAGTGGCGTAACTGATTATAAAGCTACTGACGACAAAGATGCGTTAGATAAAATTAAGAATATTTTTAGCAAAATTGGAGACAACCAAAAAGCAGGATACAATAGAATTAAACCATCTAAACCAACAGAAAACCCACAAGATATATACGGTATTTTACCAAAATTGAGAACAGATCAATACGATATGAAAGAGGTTATCAAACGTTTAGTTGATAATTCTGAATTTGAAGAGTATAAAGCCGATTATGGTAAAACAATAATTTGTGCTTACACTCGAATTGATGGTTGGGCAGTTGGAATTGTTGCTAACCAAAGAAAAGTTGTAAAGAATGCAAAAAAAGAAATGCAATTTGGAGGAGTTATCTATTCAGATAGCGCCGATAAAGCGACTCGATTTATTGCTAATTGTAATCAGAAAAAAATACCTTTAGTTTTCTTACAAGATGTTACAGGGTTTATGGTAGGAAGCAAATCTGAACATGGAGGCATTATAAAAGATGGCGCAAAAATGGTAAATGCAGTAAGTAATTCTGTAGTTCCAAAATTTACCGTTATTATAGGGAATTCTTATGGAGCAGGAAATTACGCAATGTGTGGAAAAGCCTACGATCCAAGATTGATATTTGCTTGGCCAAGTGCAAGACTTGCAGTTATGGGAGGTTCACAAGCAGCGAAAGTTTTATTACAGATCGAAACTGCTTCGCTTAAAAAACAAGGAGAAGAAATAACACCAGAAAAAGAACAAGAAATTTTAAAAACAATTGAAGAACGCTACGATAAGCAAACTTCACCGTATTACGCTGCGGCAAGAATCTGGACAGATGCAATTATAGACCCTATAAACACGAGAAAATGGTTGACTATGGGTATTGAAGCTGCAAATAATGCTCCGATTGAGAAACCGTTTAATTTGGGAGTGATACAGGTATAATTGCTAATTAGAATTTAAAAAAAATAGAAATGGGAAGAGCATTTGAACTAAGAAAAGGGCGAAAAATGAAACGCTGGTCAGCAATGGCAAAAACGTTTACAAGAATAGGGAAAGACATTGTGATGGCAGTAAAAGAAGGAGGTCCAAATCCTGATGCTAACTCACGTTTAAGAGCCGTTATTCAAAATGCAAAGGCAGCCAACATGCCTAAAGAAAATGTAGAAAGAGCCCTTAAAAAGGCTTCTGATAAAGATACTGCAAACTATAAAGAAGTTTTATTTGAAGGCTATGCACCTCACGGAATTGCACTTTTAGTTGAAACTGCAACTGACAATAATAACAGAACTGTTGCCAATGTCCGTTCTGCTTTTAATAAATGTGATGGGAATTTTGGAACTTCAGGTTCTGTGATTTTTATGTTTGATCATACATGTACGTTTACGATTAAAAAAGAAGATATTACAATAGATTTAGAAGAACTGGAATTAGAATTGATAGACTTTGATGTTGAAGAAGTTTTTGATGATGAAGAAGGTATTATTGTCTATGCTCCTTTTGAACAATTTGGCGCAATTCAATCTTTCTTTGAAAATGAAAATGTCGAAATTTTATCTTCTGGATTCGATCGAATTCCAACAACTACAACCAAACTATCTGAAGAACAACAAGCAGATGTTGAAAAACTATTAGAAAAACTAGAAGAAGATGAAGATGTTCAGACCGTCTATCATTCTATGGTTATGTAGAGTGATTCTCTTAATCAAAACAATAATTCTAATGTCTTTTTTCGATGAATTTTCTTGGTTTCAGTTTCTATAAACTTTGGTAGGAAAAAGACTTCTTTTGGGATCTCATACTTAGACAAACTGTCTACACTAGAAAAATCAATATTTTCCTCCTCCCCTTCAATGATCAAAACAACCTTTTCACCTAACATATCATCAGTTAGTGAACTAATAAAAAAACGTTGAGAAATAATTTTAGAGAGTTTTTGCTCTATTTGCTCTGGAATTAATTTTACACCTCCTGAATTAATAATTGAATCAACTCTTCCAAGCCATTGAAACTCTGTATCAGAAATAATAGTAACTATATCATTCGTTACTATTTTAGTGTCAGAAACATTTGGAGCATCAATCACCAAACAATTTCTTTCATCTTTTGTGATTTTTACATTTTCTAATAAAAAATAATTTTCACCTTTCTTTGCCATTCCATTCAATTTTTTTACAGCAATATGTGTAACCGTTTCTGTCATACCATAAGTCGCAAAAACTTCTGTTGTAAGGCTCTCTAATTTAGATTCTAAACCTTTTGACACAACACCTCCTCCAATAATTAACTTCTTTATTTTATGTAAACAATCCATTGAACTAAACACTTGCAAAGGCACCATCGCCGAGAAGTCGTATACTTTTTCAATATTGCTTAATGGATTTGAAGATGGAGAAACTACATCTAATTTCCATCCTAAAACCAATGCTCTTACCAACATCATTTTACCAGCAATATATTCAGGATTCAAACACATTAATGCAGTCGTGTTTTCTTTCAAATTAAAAAATTCTCCTGTTGCTATTGCTGAGTTTATGAAAAACTCTTTTTTAATCTCTACAATTTTCGGAACTCCTGTAGATCCCGAAGTTTGAACTTCAACAATAATTACATCTGATAAAAATTCTGATAAAAAAGCGAAAATTGGTTTAGAAATAGACTTTGAATAGTCTAACAACTCTTCTTTATTAAGAAAAGAAAACCCATTTAGTTGAAAATTTTTATGAATAGAGAACTGCATCTTACAAATTAACAAAATTGGCATAACAATTGTTTAATAAATAATAACAAAGGTAGATTTAAGCCTTAATTTTTTCTTAAATCGCGATTATAAAATAGGTAAACCTTATATTATATAATATATTTGAAACGTTATAACAAAAACAATTGAATGAAAAAGATTCTTATCCTATTTCTATTTTTTACACAGCTAGTATCCTGTCTCTTATACACATCTCCGAGCCCACGAGACCTCTCTACA
>CAJXUO010000005.1 GCA_913061425.1 uncultured Lutibacter sp. | reverse complement strand
TTTTTGGCTTTTAAAACGGACACATTTGGGGTTGAAAAGTATTTTTGATAAACCGTTTACTCATTTTAGCATTCTCCTTGATGAAGGTAATCGTATAGATTCCTTTGGCGATCTTCGTAAGGTCAATTGCACCAGATTTACCAAAGAGATTTGCTCTATCTGTTATTTATTTGCTACTTTAGTGTTTATAACACTGATATGGTCTGTAATACGGCTACTTAACAGTTAATTTTAACCTGTAGTGATACTTCATAACAAGGCATTGAAATTATTTCGTATTAAACCATTGCTGCAAAATAAGGTCAAATAAAATAAAAGAGATGATCCGAAGTTACACTATTAACTGTTTTTTATTCTTATTTATATTGGTGTCTTATGGGCAATCAATCAATATTTCACTTCCAGAAGATCCTGTAATTCAAAGTATTCCTACGCAATGGAAAGGACACAATCACGGGAGTGAGACCAATATTTCTGATTATCAAACGACAGAGTTTGGTGCTGCTTTTTCGAAGATGAATCCAGGTATTATTCGATGGCCAGGAGGAAACCGAGCCAATAATTACCGTTGGATGGATCGTTTGGATGATACAGATAAACTGAACCTTGAAAATGTAATTCCGTTTTTAAATACCTTTAATGTAGAACTCCAAATTGTTGTGAATTTCGGAAATGGTTCTGCTGCCGATGCTGCTGAACTTGTGAGTTTATGTAATAGTACAGACTCCTATTATGCAGGTTTGCGTCAAAGTTTATTAAACAGTCCAAATCCCATAAATGTGAAGTATTGGGAAATAGGAAATGAATCTACAGACGCTTGGGCTTTTGGATGGTCATGGTTAGGTTTTCAAGAGAACATTCATTTTCAAACAGGATTTCCTGATAAACCATTTACAAAAGACGAAGCTAATGATTTATATTATTATGGGGGCGAATTTCTTAGAGAAGGTTGGGTAGAAGCGATAGGTGGTTTAGATAATAAAACAGCAATTTTAGGGCATACAAAATTTTATTCAACGGCTTTAACTACAGATGTTATTACGGTTAAATTTCCCGCTATGGATATAACTGATGTTGACGCAGTGCAAGTGTATAGAACACCAAACTTTGATGATGTTTGGGCAGCAACTGCAAGTCAGCAAGAGTTATATGATGCTATAGCAAATCCTACGAACCTTTTATCGTCTAATGAATTTTCTTGGACAGCAACCGAAGTGACGCTAATTCCAATTGGCGAACTAAGTGTTGATGATTTTATTTTAATTGAATACAATAGTATTGGACATGATGGTGCTTTTGCTTTTAGAGATGCAATGAAAACTGCAGATGCATCCATAGAAATAGGGTACAATGTGAAGGTAGAGGATATACAAGCAAATAATAGTACTTTCCAACAAGATTTTGCTGCAAGTCCACCTAATTTTATGATAAAGCATCCATATGCAGGTGGATTAGTAGTGCCAGCAATTGGGGTTGGATTTTTTTCAGATGCGGCATTTGTTTCCCAAAGTAAAGTTGAAGCCTTGGTTGATCTCGAAGAACTTTGGAATCAACGAGAAATTGATTGGGGAATACCTAATGAAATTGGCGTGTCAATAACAGAATGGAATGTTGCTTTGCTTGATGATGCGGATGTAGATCATCCAATTCGTGGGATTACCTGCGGCATGTATGTAGCAGATTTTTGGGCAAGAACATTTGAATATGGACTAAATAATTTAATAGACTTGCGAGTGATGAATCATTTTTCGCTGTCGGCTACAGGAAATAATTTTATACATCTTTTACATCCAAATCCAGTGTTTTCAGTTGGGGTTGAAGGTGTGGCGACTACAATGGTTATGGAAGCCATAGGGGAAGGGATGTTTCCAATAACACTTTCTAACAATCCTCAGATAGATGTTATAACTACCAATGAAGGAGTACCTCTTCCTATAACTATAGATGCTATTCCGGCATGGGGAGGAGTTGGAGCCAATAATGACTATGTTAACGTTTTACTAATAAATAGGGATGATGAAAATTCACATGTTGTTGATATTGATATTCCGGCTATTTGGCAAGCTGACAGTGTTATTTTTGAATCGCTCTATGGAGAAATGGTAAATGAAGTTGTTTCTACGAGTTATGATGATAGTCCGTTTACAGGCAGTACTTATTCTGCAGTACTTCCTGCATTTTCTGTGAATACAGTAAGAATACATATAACCAATTCTTTAGGAATAGATGGATACGGTGATAATTTGAAAGATGCGTTTATCTACCCAAACCCAAGTTCAGATTTTGTATATTTCACGTCTAAAGAGCGCCCAATTTCGGTAGAAATTTTGAACAACTTAGGTCAGAAAATAAAGTATCAAACATCAATAGATTTTAATAAAATAGAAATTAAAGAACTTAAACAAGGCGTTTATTTTATCCGAGCGATATACTCTGACAAGAAATTGGCTACTTATAAGTTAATCAAACAATAATAACGTCAATACATAAACGAAATGTCAATAACGAAAGCGTACCTTAAACTATCCTCATTATTTTTTGTATTACTTGTTTTAGGCAGTTGTCATAGAAACACAACAAAACCAGAAGCCACTAAAGACAAAAGAACAACTGTAGAGTTGGTCACAGAAATGGGAACGATGGTTATTGAGTTGTATAATGAAACTCCAAAACACCGAGATAACTTTATAAAACTGACACAAGAAGGTGCTTATGATAGTGTGTTATTTCATAGAGTTATCAATCAGTTTATGATTCAATCAGGAGATCCTGACAGTAAAAATGCAAAGATTGATGATGCTTTAGGAAATGGTGATAAGCCATACAAAGTAGCGGCGGAGTTTCATCCAGATTTTTTTCATAAAAAAGGTGCTTTAGGTGCTGCAAGAGATGGGAATCCTGAAAGAGCATCAAGCGCAATGCAATTTTATATCGCTCAAGGGAAAGTAAAAAATGATAGTTTAATAGATAAGGATCAAAAGCGAATCAATAAATGGTTAGCGTCACATTATTCTAATCTACGACCAGAAAATAAAGCGCTTTTAGATTCTTTGCAAAAAGCCAATACTGATGATACGTATGAAGAATATTCAAGAATTAATGATAAACTTGAAAAACTGGCAGAGAATTTTACAGACTTTGAAAAATATATAATTCCAGAACCTCATAGAGCGGTATACAGAACGCTTGGAGGAACACCTCATTTAGATCAAAACTACACTGTTTTTGGCGAAGTCATAAAAGGGTTAGAAGTCATAGATTCTATTGCTGTGGTTGAAACTGGTTTCCAAGACCGACCAAAAAAGGATGTGAGAATTTTTTCTGTCCGAATCATAGAATAGCGATGAAAACGCAGTGTTTTTAAGTCGCTATTTTTTAAACTATTACGCTTAATTTAAATATTGAATTGAGTACTTCTTTATTCAGATAATATGCATAGTTTTACACCTCGAATTTGAAAATAAGAATATGAAGCGCATCAACGAATACAAAAAACTTTTTAAGGTAGAAGGATCTATCGATTTGAAAGAATTAAAGAAAACTTACAGAGGATTAGTAAAAGAATGGCATCCTGATAAATTTCAAGATGAAGTGAAGAAAGAGGAAGCTGGTGAAGTAAGTTTAAAAATTATTGATGGTTATCATTTTCTTGTAAGTATTTCTCCAAAAACTAAAGAAGAAAATTTGGAAGAGTATACTGCTACAATTACTGAATCTAAAGTTGCCGATTATCACCATAAAAGTATGCTATTGGAAGTTACTTTTACAGATGGCACTTCATATGAATATTTTGGTGTGAACCGCAAACTTTTTCTAAAATTCAACAATAGTAAATCTATTAACAATTTTGGAAGAAGAAATATTTTCAATTCTTTCCTTTATAGAAAAATAAAGAAAAACGAAGTGATGGCTTAGTTTTAAGTTGCTGTTTGTAATTAGGTTATATAGTCTAAAGTGCTGATTAATAATTATGTATTAACTTAGTGCTACTAAAAACTAAAATTATGAATCCAATACTTAAAAATATACTTGCAGTTATTGCTGGTTGGTTTGTAGGGAGTCTTGTGAATATAGGGCTTATCAATCTAGGTCACAAACTATTTCCAATTATAGGAGTTGATATTAATGATATGACTGCCATGGCTGAAATAATGCCTACGCTCGATGCTCAATATTTTATTTCTCCATTTCTAGCACACGCTTTGGGTACTTTGGCTGGTGCATTTGTTGCTTATAAAATAGCAGTCACTCACAAAATGAAATTTGCTTTAGGAATTGGAGTCTTCTTTTTATTTGGAGGAATCATGATGAATGATGTGCTTCCAGGACCAACATGGTTCCTGATTACTGATATCGCTTTAGCCTACATTCCAATGGCTTGGATTGGTGGTAAACTGGCAGCAAAGTAAATTAAGCCTTTGTTGTTTTGTTTAATAAGTAAAAGTCTGCTAAGACTAATGCAGCCATGGCTTCAACAATAGGAACGGCTCTTGGAACTACACAAGGATCATGTCTTCCACGACCTTGCATTTCTATAATAGTACCATCGCTATCTATAGTTTCTTGTTTTTGAATCAATGTCGCTACAGGTTTAAAAGCAACACGGAAATAAATATCCATTCCGTTACTTATTCCGCCTTGAATACCTCCTGAAAGGTTTGTTTTTGTACTTCCATCAGCATTAAAAGCATCATTGTGCTCGCTTCCTTTCATTTTAGTACCGCAAAAGCCACTTCCATATTCAAATCCCTTAACAGCATTAATTGAAAGCATTGCATTTCCCAATTGCGCGTGTAACTTATTAAAAATAGGTTCGCCCAATCCAATAGGAACATTTTGTATTACACAGGTAATAGTTCCTCCAATAGTATCTCCTTGTTTTTTAATTTCTTTGATATGAGAAATCATTTTTTCTGCAACTTTAATATCAGGGCAACGAATATCATTAGATTCTATTAAACTAAAATCTAATTCTTGATATGGTTTATTAATCGTTATTTCTCCAACAGAAGAGGTAAAGGCATTAATTTTTATAGAACTGATTAATTGCTTTGCAATAGCGCCAGCAACAACCCAATTTGCAGTTTCTCGTGCTGAGGTTCTTCCGCCGCCACGATAATCGCGAATACCATATTTTTTATCATAAGTGAAATCGGCATGAGAAGGACGATATATATTTACATTATGAGAATAATCTTTACTTTTTTGATTTGTATTATTGATTATAAAACCGATGGTAGTTCCCGTAGTTTTACCTTCAAATATTCCTGAAAGAAATTGAACTTTATCAGCCTCTTTTCTTTGAGTAACAATAGCAGACTGTCCAGGTTTTCTTCTGTCCAATTCCAATTGTATTGCGTCTAAGTCAAGTTCAAGTCCAGCAGGACATCCATTAATAATTCCTCCAATAGCTTCTCCATGTGATTCGCCAAAGGTTGTAAGTGTAAATAGGTTTCCGAAAGTATTATTGCCCATTGAATATTATTTTTAACAAAAATAGTAAACACTTCCTAATTAGGATATTATAATTTGAAAATAATTTGATTAAATTATTTTCAAAAAAGCTTTTTCAATACGAAAAAGCATCCTATATTTGCACCCTCAACGGAGAAATGGCAGAGTGGTCGAATGCGGTAGTCTTGAAAACTATTGACTGTTACAGGTCCGGGGGTTCGAATCCCTCTTTCTCCGCAAAAAAAACTCATAACGAAAGTTATGAGTTTTTTTGTTTACATGAATGTCAAAAATTTCCGATGCTTACTCAACTTCTTTTTAAAGGAATAATCGCAGGGATTTATATTGTTTAATAAGTAAAAACCCTTACAATCAATAGATTATAAGGGTTTTATTTTAAATAGTATTGTTGACAATTCTATTCGATTTAAGCGTAGTGTTTATGATTTTATTGATCATCTGTTTTTAATTCACCAGATTGATTCATTGTCATTTCGTGGTCGTATTTACAACAACCAGGTAATCCTTGATAAGCTTCTTCACTTCCTGCAACTTTTTCGGTATCATAACCTGAGGCTGCAATTGCTTTATGGATTGCCATTTCATTTGTTTTGGTATCATCAAAAGATACATCTACTTTCTTTTCATCTCCATTCCAAGTTGCATTTGTAACTCCTTCAACGCTATTTGCTGCTTTCTCAATAGTACTCTTACACATTCCACAGTTTCCTCTTACACCAAATGATATGTCTATCATAGCCATTTCTTTAGAGACTTCAGTAGTTGCTGTTTCTGTTGTTGTTTTTGTTTGATTTTTACAACTTGTTAAACTTATTGTTGCTATTAAAGCGGCACTTAAAATTACTTTTCTCATTGTTTTAAAATTTAATTGTTATTATTTATTTTATTACTTGTTTTACTTCTCCACAGGTTAACATCGTGTCACCAAAATATGGATTGATTACTTTTTGTTCTTTGCTTAGCCAATATGCGCCGTTATTATCATCAGCCATTGGACAAAATTGATAATATACATTTTCATTAACTCCAAACAGTTGTATAGTCTTTGCCAAATGCAATGACAAAGACTTAAAGTGATTTCTCTGTTCTTTAATGTCTGATGTATTTGATATTGAAATTGCTGCTATTTTTATTTCTTTTTCTAATGTCATCCAGTGATTATGCGCCTCTTTATCCATTAATAGTTTCATATCAACTTTAGACAGACTTTCTACTAACTTTTTTGATTCTTCCATTGCGTTATTTGAATCATCTCTAACAAATGCGTCTTTCAATTTGATATACTCATTAAGAACTACTTTCAATTGATTTTGAAAGCTTTTTGATACTTTTAATCTTTCATTTATATTAGAATGATTCTCATTATTTACTGAAGCAGTTTCTTCAACCCCAAGATGTCCCTCGTGACCAGTCGTTGTTTTACCGCCTCCTTTATTCATCATCGATTTTTTACCTTGTAACTGTGCTGCAGCATCAACTGTAAATGTTCCATTAGTTACTATTTCATCACCATTACTTAATCCTTCTAAAACCTCATAATTTTCAGCAATTTTATTGCCTAACGTGATTCTACGGATTTCAAAAACAGGTTGAGTAGGATTTGTCTTTATATATACAACAGAACGTTCTCCTGTCCATAAAACCGCTGTTGATGGAATGGTTAAAACGTGTTCTTTACTTGAAGTGCTTCTTTTTATTTTTCCTTCAACAAACATTCCTGGTTTGAAAGCGTCATCTTTATTATTAAGTACCACTCTTAATTTTACAGTTCTTGTTTTGGTATCTAAAACAGGATCTATAAAATCTACTTTAGCTTTAAATTTTTTATTAGCATATGCATTGGTAGTTATAGAAACCTCTTGACCTTTCTTAAATAACCCTATTTGATTTTCATACACGTCAAAATTTGCCCAAACCGTATTGAAATTTGCAATTTTAAGTAAAGGTTGACCTTGTTTGATATAGTCGCCTTGTTCTACTAATTTTTCTGATACTGTTCCGGAAACTGTTGCATAAACAGGAACGTTTTCTTTTACATTCCCAGATGTTTCAATTTGATTGATCTGATTTTCAGACAATTTCCATAATTTTAATTTATTGCGTACTGCTTTGTATAATGGAGGTTGTGATTCTTTTAAAGACGCTGCTGTAATTAATTCTTGTTGAGCGGCATATAATTCTGGTGAATAGATGGTTGCTAATAGTTGTCCTTTATGAACATTTTCTCCTGTAAAATTCACATTAAGACCTTCAATTCTTCCTGAAAAATAACTCACTTGAACGGCATTAGTTTTTTCATTTTCTACAATCTTTCCAGATAACTTGATAGCGTTATCTTCTGTTCTGGTATTTCCAATAATAGACGTTTGAATGTTTGCCAATGCCATAGCATTTTCAGTAAGTTTGAATTGGTCTGCTAATAGCCCTTCAGAACTAATTGCCGCAGGAATTAAATCCATTCCGCAAATAGGGCAATCGCCTGCTTCTGATTGCATAATCTGAGGGTGCATAGAACACGTCCACTTTTGATTCGTTTCTGCTGTTTCAGAATGATTATGTTCCGTTTCTTTAGTGGATGAATTGCCAAAAAAGAACCATCCCAATAACAATCCAACTGCTAATATTCCGGTATAAATAATGTATTTTTTCATTTTAAAAGATGTTTAATAACATTAGTACAGCCATTACGATCATAATACCATTTTCTATAAAAGTTGCTTCTGTCATAGGTAACTTTAAGGCAGTTCCTAAACATGCGCATCGTAGAGATTTTTTATCTAATAATGTTTTTGTTACTCCAATAGTGGTTATTCCTAAGATAACTAGTGTTACGATTAATGCAATGTCTATTTCAAAACGCATTAAGAACATCAACCCTAATCCAGTTTCTATAAATGGGTATATTTTTCCATAAAAAGGAACTCTTTTTGCAATTGGATCATACATACTAAAAGATGCTGGAAACCCTTTTAAGTCTAACATTTTAAAGAAACTAAATACGATATAAAATAAACCCATAAAATCGAGCATAAACTCGCTCCAACTCCAATCTTTATAATGAAGTAATATACTCGCCGAAGCGATATAAAAGATAATGAGTAACAAAGGCTTTAGTTGTTGTAGTTTAGTTTTTTCTTCATCAACAACCATCGCAGATGAAAACACTTTTTTTTCATCCTTTTCGGATAAAGTATATTTTTCTGGTAATGCATTTTGAAGTACGTCAGTTGTAATATGTTTATTCATTGTCACTTCTGCTTCTCCATTTTCAAGATGAATAGAAACATTGGTGACGTGTTCTAATGGGGTTAAATATTTTTCTACGGAAGCCTTACAATTATTGCAAGTCATTCCTTCAATTTTATAGGTGTGTTTCACTGTTTTGGTAATTTTAGTATTAATTGATTATCTAATTGTAAATCATCAATGTGTCCAGCAATGTTATTATCATCTGTTTTAAAATGCATATGCATATTAGTAGTATGATGCGTAAAAACTGCTTTATGTTTTGTGGAGTAAAACCCTAATATTTCAACACCTGTATTTCTCAATGTACCATTTAAGCCTGCCTCTTTATGCTTTTTATGATTGTGAATAATATCACCTTCTTTCCATTTAATGACGTGCCAATCTAATGAAGATACGGCGCCTTCTAATAAGAATGGAAAGGGTTTTTCTATGTTTATCCCTTTACTTTTAGCTGTTTCAAAAATTTTCTCTTCTAAATCGTTTTTTGTTGTAATATTTGAAATTTCATAAGAGTCCCATTCTGCAACTTCAGCGTACACCAATAAAGCTGCTTTTAGTTTATATGAATCTATAATTTTCAAAGTGCTATCAACCACAAAACTATTGCTTGGTTTACTATCAAATATTTGGATTTCACCTTCTAGATTTTCCACAGCACCAAGAGCATAGAGCTGTTTTTTGTTTGAAAGACTATCTAAACTAATTACTGATTGAATGCTACCTGACATAATAGTTTTTAAAGCACCTGAATATTTAACTTCTGTTGCGATTGCCTTCTTGTCTGTATTTTGACAGGAGCTAAAAAGCAATACCAAAATTGTAGCTATTATTAAATTTACTGATCTCTTCATTTTTTTAATTGGTTAAATAATTAATAATCGTCGTTTGCTCTTAGGAAAAAATTCCTTTTCTAATTAGGGTACAATTTGTTCTATTGCTTTAACTTTTTAAAAGAACTATGGGTGTGAACAATTTTAAACACACCGTTTATCTTTTTAAGAATTGAAGTAGCGACACCTTTACTTTTAATGGTACGTTCTTTCTTTCCTTTTGATTCATCTCCTTTTAAAACTATTGTATATAGATAATTTTCTGTAGTATAAGCATAAGGTAAATTGACAGTAATATCGATGTTATAACCTGAATGTAAAGCTTTTAAAGTGTCCTAATTCCGGTCCTAAATGATGATTTATATACTCTTTATAGGTTCCTTCTACCTTGCCTTGTTCAAAAACGGTAGCATCTTGTGTGAATAGTTCAAATGTGCCATCTGTTGTTAAATTTTGAATGGCATTTTTATAAGATTTCATAACTTTCAAAACAGCCTCTTTGTTTACATCGATTGTATGGTCCTTCTGATTTTCTTCTTGTGCATTAGTAAAAGAAACGGCTAATAGTAGCATCATTGCTATACTCCTTTTTGAATTTTTCATTTTTATTATATTTAATTGTTATTTATAAACTGTCCTTTAATTGTGTCATCCATTGAATTATTTCCTGTTTTTCAGTTTCTGAAAATACAGCACCCTTGTGGATAATAACATAAGGACTTAAGGGCATTTTATCATCTTTAATTTGACTTATTATTGACTTTAATTTGCTCTTTTTTCTACGGTTTGATAATGCATCCCATTCATTGAAATTCAATTCATCCTTTCCATCTGCTATATGATTTTCTAGAAACCAAGCAACGGGTTGAATTTTATTATACCAAGGGTAACCTGTGTTATTACTGTGACAATCATAGCAGGATTCTTGTAAAAGTGTGCTTAAGTTTTCTGGTGGATTGTTTATCAACAAAAAATCAGTTTTTGGCACAATATTACTTTGATTTAGATTTGTGGGTACAAACTGTATACACAGAAAACCTACCAATAAAATCAATGCTATGATTTTCACAATTTTCATTTAGTTAATTTCCTTTTGAACTTTGCCGCAGTTTAACATTTTACTACCGTAGTAAGGATTTTTAATGTCTTTGCTCATACTCAACCAAGCAGAACCTTTATCATACATTGGACAAAATTGTTGGTATAAGGTAGTTTCTGTTCCTGTAATTGCAATCATATCCACTACATCTTTACTCAAAATTTTGAAATGTTCACGTTGGTGTGCAATAGGACTTTTCGCAATATGTTTTGCATGCTCTTTGGCATCATCGATAATGTCTTTCAATTCTTTTTGCTGTTCAGAAGTATAGTTACTCACGTTAAAACCGCTCAAAGTGCTTTCAAGTTTCTTTCCAGCCTTTGCAGCTTTGTCTTTATTAGTTTCTACTAAAGCATCTTTAAGTGCCATATAATCTGCTACTACTTGTTTCGCATCGGAATCTTGTGCGTTGGAATCCATCATATCTTTAGATGCATTCATGTTGTCGTGGTTCATTTCAGATGTATCATTATCGTGATGTCCATCACTATTATCGTGGTTCATTTCAGTATGGGACTCTTCATTTACCTGCTCCTTTTTGCTGTCTTTACAAGACATTACAGTTAGGCTTATAAAAGCCATTGCTAAAATTGTTGTTGTTTTTACGTTTTTCATTTTTATAAATTTTAAATTATATTTTTTTTAGTTTCTTAAATAATTAATAATGGTCGTTTGCTCATAATAAGTTTTTACTGATTCTACTTGGTTTAGTTGAAACTTTAATTGTAATTCCTGAATGTCCAAAACGTCATTAAAATCAATCGTTCCTGTTTCGTAGCTTTTAATTAAAATTTCCTCTGCATCTTTGGCTTGCTTTAAGTTTTTGGCTTGAGTTGAATAACGTATTCTTGCTGAAATTCTATTCTTTACTGCTTTATCCAAAAGCGTTTCTAAGGTATTTAAGCGTTCTTGTTTTTGTGCCACAATTTCCTGTTGTTGCAATTCGTTTTGTTTTGTTTGAGATTCGTATTTAGTGTTGAATATTGGAATAGAAACCGATACCATAGGCATAATAATGTCTTTTCCATTGTCACTAAAATTCATATTTGGACGTTTTTCTACATTGATATAATCCAAACCAAAACCAATCATAGGACTACTTTCTTTTTGGTTAAGTAATTCCGATTTTTCTACGGATTGGTAAAGTTTATCATATTTTAGTAATTCAGGATGTAGTGCTAAATCTTCAGAATTTATTTCAAAATCTACGGAAGGAATTATCAGTTTATTTAAAGTGAAAATTTCAATGTCATTCTCCCTATTCAAAAGATTATTAAACGCAGTTTGTTCAGCTAAATACTGTTGTTCTAAAACGTTCTTTAATTGCTCCATTTCATTTTGGCGCATTTGCAAACGCAATACATCTACAACTGATGCTTTACCAACCTCAACGGATGTTAGCGCTAATGTTTCATAAGTTTCAAGTAGATTAATATTTTCTATCAATACCTCTTGCTTTGCCATATTCGCATACAAATTGTAATAAGATTGTGATACAGAAGCTATTAATTTTCGTTTAGCAATAGCAATGTTTTCATATGTAGCCTCTGCCAACGAACTCACATAGTTCTCTCGTGCGGTTATATTACCAAACCAAGGTAACATTTGTTTAGCCGAAATTTTAAAACGTTGTGCTCCTGTACGTGTTTCTGGTTCGCTTACAAAATAGCCTACACCAAATTCTGTATTCGGAATCGTGTTTACTTCATTTACCTTTTCAGAAGCAATACTGTATTGCAATTCAAATTTCTGAATTTCAGGACTGTTTGTTAAGGCTTCTTCTATGAATGTTTCTAATTGTTGTGCATTAGAGAAAGTCAAAGACAAAAGGCAAATTAGTATTAAAACTATTCTTTTCATTTTACTGTTCTTTTAAGTTGAACTTCTTGTTTCCAGCTAAATAAAACAGGAACAACAAATAAGGTGATTAGAGCGATCAGCATACCTCCAAAACTTGGTATTGCCATAGGAATCATAATATCACTACCTCTACCTGTTGAGGTGAGTATAGGTAACAATGCCAGTATGGTTGTTGCGGTTGTCATTAAGCACGGTCTGATTCGTTTTTCTCCTGCTTCGACTATAGATGCTCTTATTTCCTTTATATTTTCTGGTGTGTTTCTCTCAAAGGTTTGTTTTAAATAGGTTGCCATCACCACGCCATCATCGGTTGCTATTCCGAAGAGCGCAATAAATCCAACCCAAACCGCTACACTTAAATTGATGGTATGCATTTGGAACAAGTCACGAAGATTCTCACCGAAGAAATTGAAGTTTAAAAACCAATCCTGACCATATAGCCAAATCATAATAAAGCCTCCAGAAAAGGCTACTGCAATACCTGTAAACACCATTAAGGATGTTGTCACAGAACGGAATTGGAAATACAATATTAAAAAGATAATTGCCAATGCTAATGGCACAACAACAGAAAGTGTTGCTTCTGCTCTTAACTGATTTTCATACGTTCCTGTGAACTTATAGTTAATTCCTTTTGGTACGACCAATTCGCCTGAATCAATTTTTTTCTGAATCAAGGCTTGTGCACTTTCAACCACATTCACTTCTGCAAATCCATCCAATTTATCGAACAATACATAGCCTATTAAAAAGGTGTCTTCACTTTTAATGACTTGCGGACCTTGTTCATATCGAATGGTTGCCAATTCACTTAAAGGAACAGGACTTCCTTTATGAACAGGAATATAAATTTGTTTTAAATTGGTTGGGTTTGCTCGTAATTCTCTTGGGTAACGTACTCGTATTCCGTACCGTTCTCTACCTTCAACTGTTTGAGTCAATACCATTCCGCCAACAGCAACTTTTAATACACCCTGTACGTCTTGTATTGAAATACCATAACGAGCAATTTTTTCTCGATCAATATCTATTAATAAATACGGTTTTCCAACAATACGGTCTGCAAAAACGGCTTCCTGTTTTACGCCTTCAACTTGTTTTAAAAAGGTTTCTAATTGCACACCAAAGTCTTCTATTTGTTTTAAATCTTGTCCTTTCACCTTTATGCCCATTGGTGCTCGCATTCCCGTTTGCAGCATTACCAATCGTGTTTCAATAGGTTGTAATTTGGGTGCTGAGGTTACTCCTGGTAATTTGGTGACTTTTATAATTTCTTTCCAAATATCATCTGGCGTTTTTATTTCTGGTCGCCAATTACGGTAGAATTCTCCCCTTTTATCTTCAACTAATTGAGACTTTTTGACTGCGGTAAAAGTGCCATTTTCTGTTGTATTTGGATTTTCAATAAAACGACCATCTTTTAATTCAAATAAGTCATCATCATTCACTTTATAGCGTTGACGTTCTCCATTTTTATTCAACATATATTCAGATTTATACTGAATAATATTCTCATACATCGAGAGCGGTGCAGGATCCAAAGCAGATTCTGTTCTACCTGCCTTACCAACTACAGTTTCAATTTCTGGGATACTGGCTACTGCCATATCTAATTGCTGTAAGACACGTTTATTTTCGGCTACGCCAGAATGAGGCATCGATGTTGGCATTAATAAAAATGAGCCTTCATTTAAGGATGGCATAAACTCTTTCCCCGTATTTTTCA
>CAJXUO010000004.1 GCA_913061425.1 uncultured Lutibacter sp. | reverse complement strand
ATACGAGATGTAGAGAGGTCTCGGTGGGCTCGGAGATGTGTATAAGAGACAGTTTCTTTACTTTGTAAACCGAAAATGAAAATCGTAAGAACTACATATATATCTCTTGGAAGTAATCAAGGTAATAAATTAAAGCATTTGCAAAAAGCAATTGATTTAATTGGTGAAAAAGTTGGTGCTATTCACAAAGTATCATCAATCTATAAAACCAAATCTTGGGGTTTTGATGGCGACGATTTTTTTAATTGCTGTGTAGAAGCTTCAACTAATTTAAATCCCGAAACACTTCTTAAAACACTTCTTGAAATTGAAGAAAGTCTTGGGAGAGTTCGAACTAATTCAAATGAATACTCAGGAAGAAGTATTGATTTGGACATCTTACTATTTGATGATGAAATTATTTTTTCGCCAAACTTAATTGTTCCGCATCCAAGAATGTTAGAACGCAAGTTTGTACTAGTTCCATTAACAGAAATTACACCAAATTACAGACATCCTATTGAAAAGCAAACCATTTTAATGTGTCTTCAGAATTCTGATGATTCAAGCGCTATTGAAAAAATTGACGCTACTCTTATTCGACCAATATCATTGTTTGAGAAATACAACTATATAGCGATTGAAGGAAATATAGGTGCAGGAAAAACATCGCTTGCCAAAATGATTGGTGATGATTACAATGCTAAATTAGTTCTAGAACGTTTTGCAGACAATCCATTTTTACCAAAGTATTATGAAGATATGGAGCGTTATGCATTTCCTTTAGAAATGAGTTTTTTGGCAGATAGATACAATCAATTATCGGAAGATTTAGCGCAGTTTGATTTATTTAAAAACTTCATCGTCTCAGATTATTACATTTTCAAATCATTGATTTTCGCTCAAGTTTCATTGCACAAAGATGAATATGCATTGTATAGAAAAGTGTTTGACGTGATGTATCGAGAAATATCAAAACCTGATATTTACGTGTATTTATATCAGAATACAGACCGTTTACTAACCAATATTAAGAATCGTGGTCGTGACTATGAGCAAAATATTGAGCCTGAATATTTAGATAAGATTCATGCAGGTTATGCTACTTTTATCAAATCGGAAAAAGAATTAAATACATTGGTGATTGATGTCTCTCAATTAGACTTTGTGAACAGCCCTGAAGATTACCAATTTATAATCAAACAAATTTCGGAGTTTAAGAACTAAATTTACTGTTTCAGTTCCAACTTCTCAGCAAAATAATCACAAAAATCGCGCATCGTTGCAGTCATTTTCTCATCATTTGTAGCCGTTTCAAAAGTACTAGCCATAGAAACCAGTGTTTGATGAAAGAATTGTTTCATCTCATCTACAGGCATATCTTTGGTCCACAAATCTACCTTCAAAGTGTCTTTTTTGTTGTGGTCCCAAACAGAAATTAACATTGCTTTTACTTCTGAATTTTTAATGTTCCCATCATCAGCACTCCAATTTAATTCTTCTGGAATTTTATTTTCGTCAAGACCAATTATAAATTCAATTTTTGATTTAGATGTTACAGCCATATTATTACTTTCTTGGTTTGTATTTAGATTTTTTATAAATTATTTCTGGACTTGTAGCCATTAATTGCTGCAAAGTTACGTCATTATTCTTCATATATGCACGAACAATTTGCCAACCTATCCACACGCCAACTCTTCCAGGAGTTTCTTGATCAAATTCTTTGTAAAATTTAGAAAAAGGTGCAAGATCAATAAATCTAGCATTCAATTTAGAGTCATTACTAAACAGTAATTCGTTTTCAATAAAGTATTTCCAAATATTGATTTCATTCATTTGCACAAATTCCATTTTATCGGCATCATAGTGTATCTTCAATTTATCAGAAGTATTGGGCAAATAACGATCTAACAGATATAAAAATTTACCTTCATTTATCATTCTGTCTAAAAAAGTTCTACTTTTTTCTTTTCTATAACTTTGATTGATGATGTCTTTAGCAGCATCTACTACAACGGCTTCTTTTACGTAGTTTTGAGATATATATTTTGGAAAATCACTATACACAATATTGTTTCTCCCCAAATACATATCTAAGGCAACAAATAATAAAGTGTCTGCATAAATTACTGGATAATCATAATCTAGATTAGAAATATGAGTGATAACATTCGGCGCTTTAAAACTAGGCGTATAGTATTTTATATGCTTAAATAATTGTTCAAGTTCGTTTTTAGTTTCTGAAAAATTGCCAAAAACTTTTTGAGATTCGCTAAACAAATAAAGGTCATCTTCATTCTTCATTTTATTCAACCAAACGCTATCTTCTGCTCCAGAAAGCATTCTTGGATACTTGTTTTTTAGTGTATTTAAATCAGATGGATTTGTAGTATAGAAATTTTGGTCAAATCTGTCTAAAGAAAAGTCTACTTCAATGTCTGAAACATCAACACCATTTTTTTCGCCGTTGGGGGTACAGGCAGAAAAGAGTAAAAAAATCAATAAATACGGAAAGATTCTTGACATTTATTTTTGTTATATTTACATTCAAATTTAATAACGTACAAAAATACTAAATAGTTTAAGATGAATTCTGAAAAAGTAGTAAATCATATCGTTAAATGGCTTAAAGATTATGCAACCAAAGCAAATATTGATGGTTTTGTAATTGGGATATCTGGCGGAATAGACTCTGCTTTAACCTCAACGCTATGTGCAAAAACAGGATTGAAACTATTAACTTTAGAAATGCCAATTCATCAAGAAGAAATACAAGTTAGTAGAGCTGTAAACCATATAAACTGGTTGAAAGAAAATTTTGATGATGTCTCTATGCTCAATATTGATTTAACGCCAACATTTGACACTTTTATTGATGCTATTCCTGCGGTGAGGAATGAAGAAGATAGATTTATGGCATTGGCAAATACACGTGCAAGACTTAGAATGACTACACTTTATTATTTTGCTGGACTACATGGATATTTAGTTGCAGGCACAGGAAATAAAGTAGAAGATTTTGGTGTTGGTTTTTATACCAAATATGGTGATGGAGGAATTGACCTTAGTCCAATCGCAGATTTGGTAAAGTCTGAAGTATTTGAATTGGCAGCACATCTTGGAATCAATCAAGAAATTTTAGACGCAGCACCAACTGATGGTCTTTGGGGAGATGACCGAACCGATGAAGATCAGATAGGCGCATCCTATCCAGAGCTTGAATGGGCAATGGACATGGTTGATGAAGGTAAAAAAAATACTGATTTCAGTGGAAGACAAAAAACTGTCTTTAAAATATACACGCGTTTAAACAGGGCTAATAAACACAAAATGGCGCCAATACCTATATGCGAAATACCTGAATATTTAAAATAGCCTTAGGCCATTCTCAGTAATAATTTTGCTTGTTTTCTTAATCTATTCTTTGTTGCATGTGTAAACGCAAACGGGATTTTCAGCAATATATATATTGCCCTTGAGTAATTTTTCAGAGTTTTCATAGCTTTTTTTTGGTATTCTTCTCCTAAGATACTAAAAAAAATGATTTAAACAAATTAATAGCCTACACAACTCTATTTAATTCGCTAAATAATCGCTTTTTTAAGTTAGAATAATTAACGATTTCTTCTAATATACTATCATTACTTTTATCCATTGAAACCGCTTTTTGCAGTTCGCCAATCTTCTCGTCAATTAAGATTCTACGAAGATTAAATACTGAATCAGAGACCAATTTTGACAATCCTTCATCAATACCTTTTACAACAATCTCTTTTCGTTTCCAATCACTTAAAGTATGTTTTTCATCATCCATTAAAATATTGGTCACTAAAGATGATATTTCAGTGTTTACATGATTAATAAAGGCATCAACACTTATATCTTCTTCTTGATTTAACTGACTAATAACGTCAAAATAAACTTGTCTAAACACTTCATTCGTAAACTCAATCTCATCGTCTTGTAGGTCTAAATAGATTTCTTGAGAAATCAAGTTCGTGTAAATTTCTTTCTTTTGACCAGCGGCTTCATCATCAATTAAATCAACAAAATTAATTTTTTTATTCCCATGGAGTAAGAGAATTTTAATTATCTCCCTTTCATATTTTTCTAATTCATTTACATTTTCTTGGGTAGACGTTTTTTGTAATACAGGCTCTTCAGGTCTTACTTGAAGTGGTTTTTTAGAAGCTTCTCTTTGTTCTTTTTTAAATATTTGTGCTAATTCGCTAAACAATACCGTTTCAGAAATACTCATGATACGAGCACATTCTTGAATGTACACTTCTCTTTGAATACTATCTGGAATTTTAGAAATACTCACTACAATATCTCTAATCAATCCTGCTTTTTTTACAGGGTCATTTTTAGCATCTTCTAATAATATAGAAACTTTAAAATTGATAAAATCTTGAGCATTTTCCCCTAAATATTCTTTTAATTCATCAGTAGAAACACGTTTTGAAAAACTATCAGGATCATCACCATCAGGAAACGTCAATACCTTGACATTCATTCCTTGCTCTAAAATCAAATCTATTCCACGTAAAGAAGCTCTCATTCCTGCCGCATCTCCATCAAAAAGAATGGTAATGTTTTTGGTAAGCCTACTAATCAATCTTATTTGATCAGAAGTTAATGCTGTTCCAGAAGATGCAACAACATTCTCTACTCCATTTTGATGAAAAGAAATAACGTCTGTATACCCTTCAACTAAATAACAGTTATCTTCTTTTGCAATGGACTGTTTAGCGTAGTAAATACCATATAAAATTTTACTTTTATGGTATATATCGCTTTCAGGAGAATTTAAATATTTTGCAGCTTTTTTCTCGTTTGTAAGTATTCGCCCTCCAAAACCTAGAACACGTCCACTCATACTATGAATAGGAAATAAAACACGGCTTTTGAATCTATCAAATTGACGCGTCTCATTGACAATTGTAAGTCCTGTTTTTTCTAAATAATCAATGTCATATCCTTTTCTAACTGCAGTGTCAGTAAAGTGTGACCAATCATCAAGACTGTACCCTAATTCAAACTTTTTAATGGTTTCATCTGTAAAACCACGTTCTTTAAAATATGAATAACCAATGGCTTTTCCTTTTCCATTATTTAATAGGATGTCGTGAAAGTAATCTCTTGCAAATTCTGAAACCAAAAACATACTTTCTCGCTCTGTTGCTTGATCCTTTTGCTCGTCAGTCTGCTCAATTTCATCAATCTCAATATTATACTTTTTCGCTAAAAACCGTATGGCTTCTGGATATGAATAATGCTCATGCTCCATTAAAAAAGAAACTACATTTCCTCCTTTACCTGAAGAAAAATCTTTCCATATCTGTTTTACTGGAGACACCATAAACGATGGTGATTTTTCATCAGAAAACGGACTCAAACCCTTGAAATTACTTCCTGCTTTTTTTAATTGGACAAACTCACCAATCACCTCCTCTACACGAGCAGTTTCAAAAACAGTATCAATGGTATTTCTAGAAATCATATATCCTTTTTCCTAAGTTCTTTTATTCAAAGGAAATGAAAGCAATTTAAGAAACTGCTTTCAACTTTTTAAGTGTTGTTTTGGTAATTTTTGCTTCCGCATATTTTTTAGTTACACGCAATTCTTTTTCTTCACTTCCAGGCAATTCAAACATCGCATCTGTTAAAATCGCTTCACAAAGTGAACGTAATCCACGAGCTCCTAATTTATACTCAACCGCCTTACCTACAATATAGCTCAATGCTTTTTCATCAATAGAAAAATCAATTCCATCCATTTCAAACAATTTTTTGTACTGCTTGATTATAGAATTTTTTGGCTCTGTCAAAATTGCTCTTAACGTATTAGCATCCAATGGATTCATGTGAGTCAAAACAGGTAAACGTCCAATAATTTCTGGAATTAAACCAAAGGCTTTTAAATCGGTTGGTAAAATATATTGTAATAAGTTCTCTTCGTCTATATTATCATCGCTTATAGAGGCACTATAACCAACTGCTTGACGATTTAATCGCTTACTTATTTTTTTATCAATTCCAGAAAATGCTCCACCTGCAATAAATAAAATATTTGTAGTATCAACTTCAACAAATTTTTGATCAGGATGTTTACGACCTCCTTTTGGCGGTACATTCACAACCGTTCCTTCTAACAGTTTCAATAAGGCTTGTTGAACACCTTCTCCAGAAACATCTCTTGTAATAGATGGATTGTCTCCTTTACGAGCAATTTTATCTACTTCGTCAATAAAAACAATTCCTCTTTGTGCTTTCTCTACATCATAATCTGCTGCTTGTAATAAGCGTGTCAATAACGTTTCAACATCTTCACCAACATATCCAGCCTCAGTCAATACAGTAGCATCTACAATAGCAAAAGGAACATTTAGCATTCTTGCAATTGTCTTAGCAATCAGCGTTTTTCCAGTTCCAGTTTCACCAACAATAATGATGTTACTTTTTTCTATTTCAACTTCATCTTCTTCGTCCTTCGTGTTTTTTTGCAATAATCTTTTATAATGATTGTAGACTGCAACTGCCATTACGCGTTTTGCATCCGTTTGTCCAATCATATATTGATCTATAAAAGCTTTAATTTCAATAGGCTTTTTCAATATAATTTCAGAAGACAAAGAGGTTGATTTACCATCCGTAACTTCTTCTACTACAATACCATGAGCTTGCTCAATACACTTATCACATATATGCGCATCTAAACCTGCAATTAACAAATCTGTCTCCGCTTTCTTTCGTCCACAAAATGAACATTCTAATATTTCTTCTTTCGCCATAATTTATTTTTTAACCTGATACTCAAATGAGCATCAATAAAAAAACTATTTTCTTTCTAATATTTCATCAATCATTCCGTAAGCCTTCGCTTCTTTTGCTTTCATCCAATAATCACGATCTGAATCGTTGTGGACTTTTTCTACAGTTTGACCAGAATGTTTTGCAATAATATCATATAACTCACCTTTCAACTTCATTATTTCTCTTGCAGTAATTTCAATATCACTTGCTTGACCTGAAGCACCACCTAAAGGTTGGTGAATCATCACACGAGAATGAGGTAAGGCTGAACGCTTTCCTTTCGTTCCTGCACACATCAATACTGCTCCCATAGAAGCTGCCATTCCTGTACAAATTGTTGCTACATCTGGCTTAATGAATTGCATTGTATCATAAATCCCTAATCCTGCATAAACGCCTCCTCCTGGAGAATTTATATAGATTGAAATATCTTTAGAACTGTCAACACTTTCTAAAAATAATAATTGCGCTTGAATGATATTGGCAACATAATCATCAATTCCTGTTCCTAGAAAGATAATCCTATCCATCATTAAACGAGAAAAAACGTCCATTTGAGTAATATTCATTTGGCGCTCTTCCATAATATATGGTGTTACATTACTCACGATTTTATCATAGTACATACTATTAATACCGTGATGCTTAGTAGCAAATTCTTTAAATTCTTTTCCGTAATTCATCTAGATCTATTTAAAATAATAAAGTGTAAAGATAAGAACTATTCGTTAAATATTAGTTTGATTATAAAGTTTGATGTTTAATTTACTTTTGCTACTTTTGAACGAGAGAAGAAATCTTTAAAAAAATAATGGCAAACGCTCGTATAGAATTTAAAATTGGGAATATCGAATTTGTTGGCGAAGGCGACCAAGATTGGGTAACCGAACAATTGGATAAAGTGTTGACGCGTATTCCAGAACTGGAAAGTGAGAGCAAAAAAAGCACTCCAAAAACTACACAAGTTACAGAACAGGCTGCAACAGAAAACCTTTCTACTTTTTTGCGCAAGCGCGATGCTATAGACAAGCAACGTAGACGCTTTTTAGGTACAGCAGTTTGGTTACAACAACGTGGATAGCAAATGATAAAGACCAAAGAGGTTACAGATGCTTTGCGCGCTGCACGACAAGTAAAAATCACAAATCCAAGTCACCAATTGAACCAAAACATAAGTCAAGGGTTTTGTCAAAAAGAAGGTCAAGGTTTTTATGTAACACTTCAAGGTGTGGAGAATATTGTGTAGTGAAAACTAAACGCTATCATGAATAAAAAAATTATTTCAAAAATTACAGAATTATATTTAATTGCCGCAACTATATACTATTGGATCTTAACTTCCAATCTATTTAATCCAATTGCAATCGTTTTATTGGCAATATTTACCTACCAACTCATTTCAAAAAAAGCAACTTTAGGAATTGTTATTTCTTCAATATTTATACTATTAAATCTATTTATGGTTTTGGCTTTAATATCTGAATTGTCAGAATTCACTAATACAAATGATGATAACTACATTCAATTATTACTATTTGGCAGTTTGTTTTTAGGAGTTAATCTAATTATGGCATCCATTATGCTTATTAAACACTTAAAAACAAAAATTACTTAATTATAGTGTATTAAAAAATGCAAGTAACTAAACTCAATACTCAAAGTATATTACCACTTACCTGCTCCCGATCTGGAACTTGCTGTTTTGGTAAAACTGTAATGCTTAATCCATGGGAGTTACTAAGTTTCAGTAAAGAAAAGAAAATTACTTCAAGAGAATTTCGTGATTTGTATTGTGAGTTTGGTGGTATTCGATTGCGCTTTAACGGAAAACCCGATAAAAAAGGGCAACAAGCATGTAGCCAATATGTAGAGAATGTAGGTTGTAGCGTCCATTTGGGTCGCCCATTAGCGTGTCGTCTATATCCATTAGGCCGTCAAATACAATCTAATAAAACACATTATATTTACCAAGGAGATACATTCCCTTGTTTGACAGACTGCTCTGAAGTTCTAGAATTACCCAAACTTAGTGTAGGTGAATATCTTAAAGGACAGGAAGCAGATCCATTCGAAAAGGCTCAAGATGAATATTTAATTATAATGCAAAACATTGCTGATATTGCCTTTGAGTTACTTTTAGACTCAGGATTAGCTGCATCTGGAGACACGAAAACATTAAGTGTATGGAGAGAAATAGGAAACGAACTTCCTGAGTTATTAGCAGCAAGAATAGGTGAAGAATGGATAGACTGCTTGATGTTACCTGCAATAAACGATAACATTGAGAATCCAACTACTTTTGCTCAAAAACACAATGATTTACTACTATTAAAAGCGCAAGAAAAGTTTGGAAACCTACAAACACCACAAGAACTTCATGATGCTTCTGTTTTAATTATGGGTGTAGCATTACATTTGGCTAGAGGCTTAGGAGCGGACGCAAAGGAAATTTCTGAACATTGGATAGAAACTGCAAAGAGCCATGGCGCTAAGGAATAGTAATTCACTAAAAAAAGCCTTGATTTCTCAAGGCTTTTTAATTCTTAGATTCCTGCCTTCGCAGGAATAAAATTTTTATTTATACACTTCTTTTACAAAGTTTTCGTAAGTAACTTCTTTCGTTTTAAATGTCATTTTCTCTTTGTAGAAACCTAACAATTTAGAACTCATCAATTGCTCTTGCAATCTTTTCGCTTCCTCTTTATTTTCAAGAACTCTTGTAGAAATATCTTCTAATTCTTTTTCTTCAGGATTCATGTTTCCGTATTGTGCCATTTGACTTTTAATAAATCCTTTAGCATACTCTTTTAATTCCTCAAAAGTAACTTGTAAATTATTTCCTTTTACAAGTTTACCTTCAATTAATTGGTAACGTAAACCTTTTTCAGAACGGTTGAATTCCTCAACAGCTTGCTCTTCAGTTAAAGGATTCTCTCCAGAAACTGCTAACCATTTTTTTAAGAAATCTGACGGTAAATCAAACTTCGTATTGTCAATAAAATATTCTGTAATAGCATTTAATAATTGTTGATCTGCTTGAGATTGAAATTGACCTTCTGCATCTGCTTTGATCTTATCTTTCAATTCAGATACCGTTGTAATTGCATCTTTACCCAACACCTTGTCAAAGAAATCTTGATCTAATTCAGCCAATTCAGTAAACGTAATATCTTCTACTGTAAACGTTAATGGAATGTTTAATCCTTGAACATCATCATGAGTCAAACCAGTTGCTCCCATTAATTTATGTTCATCTACAAACAAACCTTTAGATTTTAATTCAACAACAGCACCAACACTCTGACCAATAAAACCTTTTTGGTTAGACTTTCCTTTGATATCTTCTAATACAAAGCTGAAACTTTTCTCGATTTCTTTTTCTGCGTTTACAAATGTTCCAGTAACATTAACACCTTTAGCAATCACATCTCTAGCAGACATCTTACCAAAACGTTGTTGTAAGTTCACTATTTCTTTATTGATTAATTCTTTATCAGCAACGATTGTGTATTGAGTTATTTTTTTCTTAGCATCAAGATTTACATCAAATTCTGGTGCTAAACCTAATTCGAATTCAAATAAATAATCTTTTTCATCCCAAGAGAAATCATCTTTCATTTTCGGAATTGGATTTCCAAGAATGTCCAGTTTTTCTTCAACCAAAAATTTGTTTAATGACTCTTGAAGCAATTTATTAACCTCATCAATCATTATAGATTTTCCGTATTGCTTTTTTATCATTCCTAAGGGAATATTTCCTTTTCTAAATCCAGGAATATTTGCTTTCTTTGAATAATCTTTCAATACTTCAGCAACTTTTACTTGATAATCTGCTTCAGAAATTTCAATCTTCACAACTGCATTTAATGCATCAATATTTTCTTTGGTAATGTTCATTTTGATATTATTTTATATGTAGTCTATTATTTTTGAGCCTTTATTTTTCAATAAATACGGATGCGAAATTAGTGCTTTTTTCCATTAATACAAATCATAACTGATTCAATTTCACTATTTTTTCTTTTCTTTTAAGAAAGAATAAAGTACTGATTGTAAAAATGATAAGAGTATACTGAAGAGTAATGCTATCCAAAATCCACTAACGGCAAAACCGTCTACAAAATAATCGGCAATTAAGACAACTACTGCGTTTATTACAAACAGAAATAAGCCTAAACTTACAATGGTTGCAGGAAGTGTAAAAAAGATTAACAATGGTTTTACTGTAATTCGCAACAATCCTAAAACTATTGCAACATATATTGCAGATTCAGGTTTTGCAAGGGCTACTCCAGGTAAAAAATGTGCTAAGACCAATACTGCTAATGCAGTGAATATAATTTTAAATATGATTTTCATTTATATGTATTTTCATACACTAATAACGATAACTATGCCAAACGGTTATTCAACTAAAAACCTGACAGTTTCATCATAAAAATCACTTGGATTATCGGCATGAAGCCAATGACCTGCATTTTTGACAGTTACTATTGTAGCTTTTGGAAAGTGAGCCGCTATTAAAGGTTCATCATCAATTCCAATATATCCTGATTTTTCTCCGCTTAAAAAAAGGGTTTCACCTTCAAATTGAGTAAAAGGAGGTAAACTAACCGTAATTTCTTCATAGTTGGTTATTAAAGCCTCTAAATTGAATCTGAAATCAAAATTGTCATTCCCTTTTCTCACAATGTTTTTCATTAAAAATTGACGTACACCAAATTGTGGAATATAATTTTCTAAAACCGCTTCAATTTCATTTCTAGATTTTTGCACATCAAAATTAACCATATTCAATGCTTTCAAAATATCTTGATGGTGTGCAGGATAGACTCTCGGAGAAATATCTGCTATGATTAATTTATCAACTTTTTCTGGATAGTTTACGGCAAAATACATCGCTGTTTTTCCTCCCATAGAATGCCCAAGAAGAATAATTTTATCTAATTTATAATGTTCAATGTAATTATTAAGATCATTAACCAAGTCATCATAACTAAAATCCTCTGAATGGAAACTACGTCCATGGTTTCGCTGATCAACTAAATGCACTTCATGATTTTCGGCAAATTTATTTCCCAAAGTTTTCCAGTTATCTCCCATCCCTAAAAATCCGTGAAGAATTAAAAAAGGAGTTCCTGTACCTAAAATTCGTGAGTGTAATAATTCCATATTATTTTTATATTTGAGTAGTGTTATTTCGAACGAGGAACGAGGAGAGATCTCATCACAATGATAACGTGATTTCAAGATGCAACTTCTCCTTCGTCGAAGTGACACAGTCCGTTCTACTTTCACCTATTACTCTTAACCTTTTACCCTTTCAATTTATGTAAATACATATTTACAACATTTTCCAATCCTAAATAAAGAGATTCTGAGATCAAAGCATGACCGATTGAGACTTCATCTAAATAAGGCATTTGCTGAGCAAAAAAATGAATATTATCTAAATTTAAATCGTGTCCTGCATTTACTTTCATCCCTAAACTATGAGACAATTTAGAGGCTTCTATATAAGGGTTTATCGCTTGTTTATTTCCTTTTTCAAATTCAGAAGCAAACTCTTCTGTATATAATTCAATTCTATCAGCACCTGTTTTTACTGCATTTTCAATCATTTTCAAATCTGCATCAATAAAAATGGATGTCCGAATATTATTTCGTTTAAACTCAGAGATAACTTCAGTTAAAAAAGATTCATTTTTAATGCTGTCCCAACCTGCATTTGAAGTAATTGCATCTACTGAATCTGGAACAAGAGTTACTTGAGTTGGCTTAACTGCCAACACTAAATCAATAAATTTTTTGATAGGATTTCCTTCAATATTATATTCGGTTTTAATTGTAGGGATTAAATCAAATGCATCTTGATATCGAATATGCCTTTCGTCTGGCCGAGGGTGAATCGTGATTCCTTCAGCACCAAATCTTTGAATATCTTCAGATACTTTTACAACACTTGGTGTATTTCCTCCTCTAGAATTTCTTAAAGTTGCTATTTTATTAATATTTACGCTTAACTTTGTCATCAGAATGTTTTTTACAAAAATACCGTAAAAATGAATAATCAAATCAAAATCTTATTTTTTTTAGTTGAAAATTAAATTTGGATTAATTTTTGATTTATTTAAAGTATATTCGTGAATATATGAAAATATCAGAGTACATATCAAAAGACATAGAAGCACTTACTTTTAATAGTACAATTGCAGATGCCAAAAAACTATTAAATAGTTTTTCGTTTTCTCACATACTTATAATAAGAGGTGATTTTTTAGTTGGGTGTATTATGGAAAGTGACATCAGAGCCATTGAAGATGACACTCACAAAATTGAAGATTATAAAGATATTATTGAGAATTTCCACATTGGAATTAATGATAATTGGATGGATATTTTGAAGAAATTTTCGGCTTGCGAAACCAATATTCTACCTATCCTTTCTGAGGATCACAAATATGCTGGTTATTACGAACTATCTGATGTATTGCACTACTTTAACGACACACCTCTTTTGAATAAAGATGGGTTTTTTCTTGTAATAGAAAAAGGTGAAAGAGATTATTCTTTTAGTGAAATATCACAAATAGTAGAGTCTAACGATGCAAAATTAGTTGGCATCTTTATTTCAGGATATAAAAACGGTTTGGTAAGGATTACACTTAAAATTTCATCTGAAGAAATTAACGAAATTATACAGTCTTTTAGAAGATATGGTTATAATTTATTGACCAAACATAAGGAAGATTTATTTTTAGAAGAATTAAAAGATCGATCAGATTATCTTCAAAAATATTTAAACATGTAACGCATGAAAATAGCAATTTACGGACATTATTTCAGTCAAGATGCTGAAAAATACATAAAAGAATTATTAGAGGCATTGAAACTGAAAAACTCAGAGATTCATATTGAAGAGCGCTTCTCAAAACTCATTCAATCTTCTATTGACATTTCAGTAGATTACAAAACTTATAATAACCATAGTGATTTGGACAGTAGTTTTGATTTCATGTTCACACTTGGTGGAGATGGTACAGTATTGCGTTCTATTATGTATTTAAGAGACTCCAACATTCCTGTAATTGGAGTGAATATTGGGCGCTTAGGATTTTTAGCAACCGTAAACAAAGAAGAAATTTCTGAGGTTATAGAATCCCTTTATAACAAAAACTACACGATCAAAGAACGCAGCCTATTAACCGTTAAAACAGAGCCTGAAATTAATGAAATAGACGAATTTAATTACGCTCTAAACGAAATAACAATTAGTAGAAAAAACACCACTTCTATGATTACAATTGAGACCTATGTAGACGATGAATATCTTACTTCATATTGGGCAGACGGCTTGATAATAGCGACTCCAACAGGATCAACAGGTTATTCTTTGAGTTGTGGAGGGCCTGTTATTTCACCACAAGCCAAAAACTTTATCTTAACACCTATTGCTCCTCATAACCTAAACGCTAGACCTCTAGTAATTCCTGATGATACAAAACTGAAGATGAAGGTTCACGGTAGAGAAAATACATTTTTCATTTCATTAGATTCTAGAATTGCAACTATAGATAGTAAAACTGAAATTTTTATAGAAAAGGCCCCTTTTACAATCAAAATGATTGAGTTAAACAATCAAACATTTATTCAAACACTTAGAAAAAAACTTCTTTGGGGAGAAGACACTAGAAACAAATAAATTCTACAATTCCTTTTATCACAATATTTTAGAATAAAAACAGTTATCAAAAAGTGTATAATATCTTATTTTAACTGAACAGAAACAACTATATTTGCACGCTATTTTATTATGGTAAAAAAGTTTTTATTTATTGCTATGTTATTAACCACAGCTGC
>CAJXUO010000003.1 GCA_913061425.1 uncultured Lutibacter sp. | reverse complement strand
GATGTAGAGAGGTCTCGTGGGCTCGGAGATGTGTATAAGAGACAGTTCTATGACCTTACAAGTACTGGAGGCTTAACACCAACTACATATTCCAGAGATAATGTAAATTTCAATAATTGGAATTTAGATCTAAATTACACATGGCAATTTGCTCCAGGAAGTCAGTTAACCGCTTTTTATCGAAATTCAATTTTTGGAAACGGAACAGATACAAAGTTAAATTTCCAAGATAACATTGACGAATTATTTAGTGAGCCAAAACAGCATTTACTTTCTTTACGTTTAGTTTATTTTATTGATTACAATAACATAAAAGATATTTTTTAACCTATTTTTGTTTTTAAGGTAATAATTGAATGATAAAAGCAACCAACATCAACAAATTATATGGAGAACTAAATGTTCTTAAAAAAGTAAATTTACATATTAAAAAAGGTGAAGTTGTAGCTATTGTCGGGCCTTCAGGAGCAGGAAAAACAACGCTATTACAGATTTTAGGCACATTAGACAAGCCAAGTTTTCATTCAGAAACTCAAATTACTATAGACAACCAAAACATTCTTAGTTTTTCTGACAAAGAATTGTCGAAATTTAGGAATCAACATATTGGATTTATATTTCAATTCCATCAATTATTACCAGAGTTTACTGCATTAGAAAATGTTTGTATCCCTGCGTTTATAGGTGATTTATCAAAGAAAGAGGCTGAAAAGAAAGCAATAGAATTGCTAGATTTTTTAGGGTTGGCTGATAGAATGAATCACAAACCAAACGAATTATCTGGTGGCGAACAACAGCGAGTGGCAGTTGCTAGAGCATTAATCAACAATCCTTCAGTAATATTTGCAGATGAACCAAGTGGGAATCTAGATTCAACTTCGGCACAAAATCTCCACGAATTATTTTTTAAACTTAGAGATAAATTCGGACAAACCTTTGTAATTGTTACTCATAATGAAGAATTAGCAAATATGGCTGACCGAAAGTTGGAAATGAAAGATGGCGAAATTATCAATTAAAACTTTCTTAAAATGATCGGGATTATAAGTGCAATGCGAGAAGAAATTAATGCGTTACTTGAGCAATTACAAGATGTTTCTAAAATAAACAAAGGGAAGAGAACCTATTATTCAGGAATTTTATACGGAAAAAAGGTAGTTTTAGTATTTTCTCGTTGGGGAAAAGTAGCTGCAGCAGCAACAACTACACAACTTATCAATGATTATAAAATTGATGAGATTGTTTTTACTGGAGTTGCTGGATCCATCCATTCAGATTTAAATATTGGTGATATTGTACTTGGAAAAAATTTATACCAACATGATATGGATGCGAGTCCACTATTCAATAAATTTGAAATTCCAATTATTAAAAAAACATTTATAGAAACAACTACCAACTTGAGTTTAATTAACTCAACACACCTGTTTTTAGATAATTACAGCGAATATATTGACACTTCTCAAGCAAACTCATTTAACATATCAACTCCAAAAGTTGTTCATGGAGATATCGCAAGTGGAGATCAATTTATCACTACCAAAAGCAAGGTTGAACAACTAAACAAAGAAATACCAACAGCAATATGTGTAGAGATGGAAGGAGCAGCCGTAGCGAAAGTATGCTATGAATATGAAATTCCTTTTTCAATTATTCGTATTATTTCTGACAAAGCAGATGATAATTCAAGCATAGATTTTCCATTATTTGCCAATAAAATAGCCAGTAAGTACCCTTTGGGAATCTTAAAAAACTATTTCACTTAAATTTCCAATGATTTTTATATCTTTGACCAATCTAAAGAACAATGCAATTTAAGAATCCCGAAATCTTATTCGCTTTACTGCTTCTTATCATACCGATAATAATTCATTTATTTCAATTACAGCGTTTCATAAAAGCTCCGTTTACAAACGTCCAATTTTTAAAAAGAATTGAACTGCAAACTCGCAAGAGTTCACAACTAAAAAAGTGGCTCATTTTACTTACAAGATCACTTGCATTTACAACAATAATTTTCGCGTTCTCACAGCCTTATTTTTCAAATTTTGAAAAGAATCAGGAACACAATACAATCATATATTTAGACAATTCTTTGAGCATGCAAATCAAAGGAAAACGAGGTGAATTATTAAAAGTGGCAATTCAAGAAATAATTAATAATATCCAACAAAATACTACATATTCATTTATAACAAATGATCATGTTTTTAAAAATATTGACTCAAAACAACTAAAGGATGAGTTAATAAAAACTGAATATTCATCAAGAAAACTCAACTTAAACACGGTATTATTAAAAATAGAGCAAATAAATTTAGATGAAATAAACACTTTAAATAATATTATTTTATTATCTGATTTTCAACTTATTAATAAAATAAATATACAAGGTGTTACAAATGTAAACTCGCCTATTTATTGTGTAAATCTTACTTCAAAGGAAAATCTCAACACGTCTATTGATAGTGTGTTTATAAAAACGAAAAGCAATAAAGAGTTTGTATTAAAAGTTCTAATTAACAATACAAATACAACTTCAGAGAACACTACAATTTCACTCTATAATGAAGATGTTTTAATTGGAAAAACTTCCTCTGCATTGTCAAAAAATAAGTTAATTGAGGTTGAATTTTCAATTCCAAATCAGGAATTATCAAATGGAATTATAAAAATTAGTGATGAAAATTTAACTTTTGATAACGCGTATTTCTTCACCATTTCTAAACCTAAAAAAATCAATATTTTATCCATTGGAAGTGACTCAAAATATCTAACAAAAATCTACACAAAAGACGAGTTTAATTTCAATAATAAAACACTCTCAAACTTAGATTATAATTCAATTCAAAATCAAGATTTAATTATTATCAATGAAGTCAATTCAATTCCAAATGAATTAATTGAAATTTTAAATCAGTTTTCAATAAACGGAGGAGATCTCGTAATAATTCCAGCTTCAAAAATAGAATTAAGGTCTTACAATCTACTTTACAGTAAATTAAATATAGGAACGCTCTCAAAATCAACTAACAAAGAGTTGAAAATTACAAATATTAACTATTCACATCCTTTATTTAGTAATGTTTTTGAAAAACAGGTTGAAAATTTCCAATATCCAACAGTAAAACAACAATATCAACTCAAAACAGATAACTCCTCTCCTATTATATCATTTGAAAACCAAACTAGTTTTGTAACGGAAGTGAAATCAAACAACACCAATACCTATCTTTTTTCCGCTCCAATAAACAAAGTCAATTCTAATTTTAAGAATTCTCCATTAATAGTTCCATTGTTTTACAATTTCGGAAAATACAGTTACAATTTACCACAACTATCATATACTATAGGAATTGAAAACACCCTAGAAATTAGCGCTCACATAAAAAAAGATGAAATTCTTAGCCTGAAAAATGAAGAAATAGATTTTATCCCTCTACAGGAAGTGCAGTATAATAAAGTGAAATTAAAAACTTCAGAAGAACCTTCAAAAAGTGGTTTTTATAAAATAAGAAAAGAGAAAAACACCTTAAGAACAGTAGCGTTTAACCATAATAGAGAAGAAAATAATTTAAATTATGCTGATTTAAATGAAGTTTTTAAAAATCAAAAAAACATACATATTTCAAAGTCTATAAATAATACTTTCAGTCAATTATCAAAACAGCAAGAAATCAATTCGCTTTTTAAATGGTTTTTAGCCTTAGCTATCTTATTTTTGCTATTAGAAATGTGCATTTTAAAATTTTTTAAAGTATGAATCTATTAATTAAATCTGCCAAAATAATCGATCAAAACAGCAAACATCACCTCAAAAAATGTGATATTTTGATTGAAAATGGAGTTATCATAAAAATTTCAACGAAAATTGAAAATGATAAAAAAATTAAAGAAATTTCCCTTAACAACTTACACATTTCAAATGGTTGGTTTGATACAAGTGTTAGTCTTGGCGAACCAGGATTTGAAGAAAGAGAAACCATTGAAAATGGTCTAAAAACTGCTGCAAAAAGCGGATTTACTGCAGTAGCCGTTAACCCAAATACATTTCCTAAAACCGATAATAAAACAGCCGTAGAGTATCTAAAAAATAAAGCCTCTGGAAAAACGACAAGCCTTTATCCTATTGGAAATTTAACCAAAAGTGGCGCAGGAAAAGATATTGCAGAACTCTATGATATGCAAAATTCAGGTGCAATTGCATTTGGAGATTATAACACATCTATTTCAAATCCAAATTTATTGAAGATAGCACTACTCTATGCTCAAAACTTTAACGGATTAGTCTTAAGTTTCCCTAAAGATAATTCTATCGCTGGAAATGGATTGGCAAATGAAGGTGTAAATAGCACAAGACTTGGACTAAAAGGAATACCAAATTTAGCAGAAGAATTACAAATAGCACGTGATCTTTTTATCCTTGAGTATACTGGCGGAAAATTACATATTCCTACAATTTCAACTGCAGGATCAGTTAAACTAATTAAAGCCGCTAAAAAGAAAGGATTACAGGTAAGTTGTAGTGTAGCAGCACATCACTTATCACTTACAGATGATGAATTATCAAACTTTGATGCGAAATTTAAAACAAACCCTCCATTAAGAACAGACAAAGACATCAAAGAACTCTTAAAAGGACTTCAAGATGGCACAATAGACACCATAACAAGTGATCACAATCCTATTGATATAGAACATAAAAAAGTAGAGTTTAACAATGCAAAATACGGAACTATTGGTTTAGAAAGTTTTTTTGGAATTCTAAACAAAACAATTGATCTAGAGACTCTTATAACATGTGTCACCGAAAATCCAAGAAAAATATTTGGAGTGAAAAGCGCTACGATAAATGAAGGTGAAATAGCAGATATCACACTTTTTAATCCAACAGGGAAAAAGGTTTTTACTGAAGATATGATTCTTTCTACTTCAAAAAATTCAGCCTTTTTAAATCACGAAATTGAAGGAGAAGTATACGGAATATTTGCTCAAAACAAATTAGTACTCAATTAAATTCAATCACAATTATTTATTATATCTAATTGCAATTTTTCTTTTATATAAAATGACAAAAAAACTATCATTAGAATATCAAATTAGATATCCAAAAAAACCAATAAAAAACCCTTCATTACTACTTCTTTTACACGGTTACGGTAGCAACGAAGAAGATTTATTTTCATTTGCTTCAGAATTACCTGATGAGTTATTAATTATTAGCGCTAGAGCGCCTTTAACGCTTGGAAACGGTGCATATTCTTGGTATACAATTCATTTTGACACCAATAATGGTAAGTTTTCTGATACAGACGAAGCCATAGAAGCACGTGATAAAATAGCCTTGTTTATAGATGAAATTACCCTTGAATATGACGTAAACAAAGAAAATATTTTTCTTTTAGGGTTTAGTCAAGGCACCATTTTAAGTTATAGTGTAGCCTTAAGTTATCCTGATAAAATAAAAAATATTATTGCACTTAGCGGTTACATAAATCAAGACTTACTTCCAAATACTATTAATGAAAATGATTATTCAAATCTAGATTTTTTCATTTCTCACGGAAGCGTAGATCAAGTAATACCTGTTGAATGGGCACAAAATGCTCCAACTTTTTTAAATAATTTAAAAATTAAAAATTCATATCAAGAATATGTTGTTGGTCATGGAGTTGCGCCACAAAACTTCTACGATTTCAAAAAATGGATAGAGGATCGATTATGATATCAAAACTCAACACCAAAAATAAAGAAGTTTCAGAAAATATTTACACCGTTTTTCAAGTATCATATAAAGTTGAAGCAGAACTATTAAAGGCTGTTGATTTTCCACCATTAAAGAGAAGTGTTCAAAATTTTATAAACAGTAATACCCAATTTTTTGGTTATTATTCTAATGAAAAACTAGCAGGAGTTATAGAAATAAAGAGTGACGATAAATTGACTCACATACAGAGTCTTGTGGTGCATCCAAATAATTTCAGACAAGGAATTGCAAGTAAACTCATGAAGTTTACACTAGTGAATTTTAATTCAAAAATAATTACCGTTGAAACTGGATTGCAAAACATCCCTGCAATAAACTTATATAAACAGTTTGAGTTTATAGAAACTAAACAATGGGATACGAATCATGGGGTTAGAAAAATTGAATTAAAACTCAATTGTTAACTCATCATATCCTAAATAAACATTTTTAGGGAGTTTTCTTTCGACTTCAGCATGAAAACCTAACGTATGACTAATATGAGTTAAATAAGCCTTTTTAGGTTGTAATTCTTCAATTATTTCAAGAGCTTCAGCCAAATTTAAATGTGAATGATGTTTTTCATTTCTCAAAGCACTTATTACCAAAATTTTTAACCCTTTTAATTTTTCTTTTTCAGGAAGGTCAATTGTTTTCACATCCGTTAAATATGCAAAGTCTTGAAACCTATAACCTAAAATAGGTAATTTTCCATGCATTACTTCTATTGGGATTACTTCAATATTTTTTAATTGAAAGGGTGTTAAGTCAACAACATTTTGCACTACTGACGGAGCACCAGGATATTTATCAACTTCATCAAAAATATAAGCAAAGCGCTCATTTAAAACACTCAAGACACGCTGTTGAGCGTAAATTGGCACAGAGCCCATTTGAAAACAAAAAGGCCTAATATCATCTAATCCTGCAACATGATCAGCATGATCGTGTGTAAATAAAATCCCATTTATGCTATTCACATTGGCGCGTAACATTTGATATCTAAAATCCGGACCGCAATCAATGATATAAGTGAATTCGTCCCATTGAATCATCACAGAAACCCGCAATCTTTTATCTCGTTTATCAGTAGATAAACAAACAGGATGTGTAGAATTAATAACTGGAATACCTTGTGAAGTTCCTGTACCTAAAAATGTTACTTTCAATTTATTATTGTTTTTGACAAATTTAACGTTAAAAATATATGAATTTCTTATTTTTGCTATAGATTAAACAAATATATACACAAATGTCTTCAGTAACTAAAGGTGATAAAAATATAGCAGCAGTTCCGTCTATAAAAAGGAAATCGCTACGCATAAATTTAAATGACAATATCTACGGTACTTTTTCAGAAATAGGTGCAGGACAAGAAACTGCAAGAAATTTCTTTAGAGCAGGTGGTGCTTCAGGAACAATTGCAAAAGCAATGAGTGCTTATGACAAAGATTTCTCTGACGCTATATATGGTATTGAAAAAGACAAGCGATATGTTACAGAAACTAGATTAAAAACCATGTTAACTCATGAAATTCATCTGACTGAAGAACGATTGAGTCGTAAAAAACATCCTGAAAAATTATTTTTCTCATATGCCAATACAGTTGCAACTATAGATTTTGCTAAAAAATTTAAAGGTCACGGATGGATTGGTCTAAAATTTCAATTAGATCCACTAGAAGGCTATAATGAAATTATAATGCATTTTCGTTTTAAAGAAAACGATGCTAAATTACAACAAGAAACACTCGGAATTTTAGGTGTTAACCTTATTTATGGTGGTTTTTATATGCATGACAGTCCAAAAGATTTGCTAAAATCTTTTTATGATAATTTAGATAAAGATCAAATCGAAATCGATATGATTAATTTTTCAGGGCCTAGATTTACTTACGTAGACAATCGTTTAATGAGTTTGCAATTGGTTAAAAACCAAATGACAAATGCCGTTATGTTTGGTCCTGACGGAAACAACTTATTACCTGCACAGCAACTTTACAAAAAGAATATTTTAACTCTTAGAGGAAGTTTTAGACCTGTAACTAAGGTGAATATGGATATTTATCAAAAAGCCACTGAATTGTTTTATGCAGAAAAAAAAGTGGATCCAGAAAACTCTAAAACTATTTTTGAAATCACCCTTTCAAACTTATCTGCAGAAGGAGAAATAAATGAGAGAGATTTCTTAGATAGAGCTGAACTATTATGCTCTCTTGGTCAATATGTGATGATCTCTAACTTCTCTGAATATTATAAGCTAGTAGAATATTACTCTGAATTTACTAAAGAGCGTATGGGATTAGCTATGGGAGTTTACAATCTTGTACAAATCTTTGACGAAAAATATTACAGAAAATTAAGTGGTGGAATTTTAGAAGCATTTGGAAAACTGTTCTTTAAAGATTTAAAAATATACCTATATCCTCTTGTAGATGAAAAAACTGGGGAAGTAATCAATAGTGAGAATTTAAAAGTTCATCCTAGAATGAAAGAGTTATATAAATTCTTTAAATACAACGGAAAAGTTGTAGATATTGAAAATTACGATCCAACCATTTTGAATATTTTCTCTAGGAAAGTTTTAAAAATGATTACTGATGGTGAACAAGGTTGGGAAAAAATGCTTCCTGAAGGTATTTCTGAATTGATACAAAAAGATAGATTGTTTGGGTATACAAAAAAAAGAGCTAGATAATATTTTATTTCTTTTAAACCTTTTGTACTTTTAATCGTCTAAACTAAAAACGTTACTGTTGGTAGACGAAAAAACTTTAGTAAAACAACTTAAAAACTCTAAAACACAAGAACAAGCTTTTCGTGTATTAATGACTTTATATAAAGAGCGTTTATATTGGCATATACGCAAAATAGTCAAATCTCATGATGACGCTGATGATGTGTTACAAAACACTTTCATAAAGGTTTATAGAAATATAGAGAAGTTTAATTCTGAAAGTAAAATTTACTCTTGGATGTATCGAATTGCAACAAATGAATCAATTACTTTTATAAATAAGAGGGCAAAAGAAAAAAATATTGATATTACAGAGCATCATCAAAATTTAGCAAGTACTCTACAAGAAGACACTCTATTCAGCGGCACAGAAATACAATTAATATTACAGAAAGCTATTGCAACATTACCTCAAAAGCAACAATTAGTTTTTAATATGAAGTATTTTGATGAAATTAAATATTCAGACATGTCAGAAACACTAGAAACAAGCGTAGGAGCTTTAAAAGCCTCCTATTTTCATGCTGTTAAAAAAATTGAAAAAATAATAACAACACATTAAACCATAAGAGGTTATAAGAGTCATAGTAAAAAAATGAAGGCTGAAGAATTAAAACATATTACACCAAAACTAAATGAGTTAAAAAAACTCGGAAGTGGATTTAAAGTACCTAATACGTATTTTGAGAGTATTGAGCATGTGGTATTTTTAAAAAAACATATTGATAATTTAGAAAGAGAATCTCCTTTTGAAGTTCCAAAAGATTATTTTAAAACAGTTGAAGATAAGGTTATACATACTATAAAATCTAACAATCAGGAAAATAATTTTTCAATTCCAGAAAATTATTTTGAAACTCTTGAAGATAGTGTATTTGAAAAAATAAGACGCGAACCAAAAATAAGACGTCTAAAGAATAGGTTCGTTAAGACTTTTATACCACTTGCTGCTGCCTCATTATTACTATTTGTAACATTCCAATTATTTAATAATACTAGTTCTACTGATTTATTAGCAAATCTGGAGGTGTCAGAAATTGAAAATTGGATTGATAATGGTGATTTAGAATTAGATTCTTATGAAATTGCTGCAATTTATGAAAATGTAGATTTCGAAGAATTAGAAATAAACCAACAATATAACGATGAGCATTTAATTAAATATTTAAACGATATTGATATTGAATCACTCTATTTAACCAACTAAAGTATTGATTATGAAATATAAAAAATTATTACCTTACGTATTACTTTTCTTTTTAAGCACTACACTTTATAGTCAGCATAGAAGTGAAGGAAATGATAAATTAAAATCTTTAAAAATAGGATTTATTACCGAAAAACTTGATTTATCCTCAAAAGAGGCTCAAGGGTTTTGGCCAGTTTATAATAAGCATCAAGAAGTAATTCATCAGTATCGTATTGAAATGAGAACTACGCACAAAACCATTCGAGAAAATGGAGGTTTTGACGCTATTACTGATAAACAGGCTGAGAAACTATTAAGTTCGATTATAAAATTAGATTCAAATATTAAAAATGAAGAAATTGATATGTATAAAAACTTAAAATCAATTTTACCTTCAAAAAAGATTTTAATACTCTATAAATCAGAACAAGATTTCGGTCGAAGAATTCTAGAGCAACTCAAAAAGAGAAGAGGGAAGTCTATGAGAGAATAAAAAAAGAGGCAAAAGCCTCTTTTTTTATTAATATTATGAATATATCTTATTTCTTAATTCTTTCACTTTAGGATCTCTCAAGTAATCATCAAAAGTTGAAAGCCTATCAATAACTCCTTTAGGTGTTATTTCAATTATTCTAGTCGCTACAGTTTGCGCAAACTCATGATCATGAGTAGATAGAAGAACAGTCCCTTTAAAGTTCTTCAATGAGTTGTTAAATGCTTGAATAGACTCTAAATCTAAGTGATTTGTAGGTTCGTCTAACATTAATACATTCGCTCTTATCATCATCATACGAGATAACATACAACGTACTTTTTCTCCTCCAGACAATACATTACACTTCTTTAATGCTTCTTCTCCACTAAAAATCATCTTACCCAAAAACCCTCTTAAAAAAACTTCTTCACGTTCTTCTTCAGTTTTCGCATATTGTCTTAACCAATCAACCAAATTTAATTCTGCATTCTTAAAAAACTCAGAATTTTCTAATGGTAAATATGATTGTGAAGTTGTTACACCCCAAGAAAATTTACCAGAATCTGCTTTAGAATCATTATTTAAAACTTTATAAAACTCGGTTACTGCTTTTGAATTTTTTGAAATCAAAGCAACTTTATCCCCTTTATTTAGACTAAAATGAATGTCTTTAAAAAGGACTTCACCATCAATAGATTTTGTCAAGCCTTCAATATTCAATATTTGATCTCCTGCTTCACGATCTCTTTCAAAAATAATTGCAGGATAACGACGACTAGAAGGTCTGATATCTCCAACATTCAACTTGTCAATCATTTTTTTACGAGAAGTAGCTTGTTTTGATTTGGCCATATTAGCAGAGAAACGACGTATAAACTCTTCCAACTCTTTCTTTTTATCTTCTGCTTTTTTATTCTGCTGAGCACGTTGTTTCGCAGCCAATTGACTACTCTCATACCAAAATGTATAGTTTCCTGAGTAATGGTTTATTTTGTTATAATCAATATCAGAAATATGAGTACATACAGCATCTAAAAAGTGTCTATCATGCGAAACTACAATTACAGTATTGTCAAAATTGGCTAAGAAATTTTCTAACCAATTAATTGTTTCAAAATCCAAATCATTGGTAGGTTCATCCATTATTAAAAGGTCTGGATTTCCAAATAAAACCTGAGCCATTAAAACCCTTACTCTTGACTTACCATCAAGATCTCCCATCATTGTATAATGCTGACCATCTTTGATACCTAAAGATGATAGCAATGAAGCAGCATCACTTTCTGCAGTCCATCCTCCCATTTCTTCAAACTTCTCTCCCATTTCACCAGCCTTAATGCCATCTGCATCAGAAAAATCTGGTTTAGCATAAATAGTATCCAACTCTTTTTTAAGATTAAACAATGGTTTATTCCCCATCATTACAGTCTCTAAAACAGGGAATTCATCAAACTCAAAGTGATTCTGTGACAGAACTGACATTCTTTTTCCCGTCTCTAAATGTACATGTCCAGAAGTTGGATCAATCTCCCCAGATATTATCTTTAAAAATGTTGATTTACCAGCACCATTAGCGCCAATAATTCCGTAACAATTTCCTTGAACAAACTGAGTGTTTACTTCATCAAACAAGATTCTTTTTCCAAATTGTACAGAAAGATTTGATACTGAAAGCATATGATTTTATGGTATTAAAAATTTTTGCAAAATTATGAAAAATTACAGACTTTGACCTATAAAAACAGAATGGTTTATAAATGAAACCTATATAAAATAGTTCGTCTAATTTTTAACATCTGTTTAACAAGTCCTTTATTCTATAATTGTACATTTGTTGAGATGTCATTTTACATTAAATAAATGAAAAACTTCATAACAATACTAATTTTATCTATTACTTTAATTAACTGTGATTCAGTTGATAAAGGTACTGACGAGTCTATTTTTTTTGGAGGTCAAATTGTAAATCCGAAAGCCAAATATGTGGTTTTAATGAAGAGCGAACAATCCCTTGACACAATTCCTATACTAACTAATAATACATTTTCTAAAAAATTCAATTCTTTACCAGAAGGATTATACTCTTTTAAACATGGACCTGAGTTTCAACATATCTATTTTGAAAAAAACGATAGCATTTCAATTCGATTAAACACTTGGGATTTTGATGAATCTCTTGTTTTTAGTGGAAAAGGGGCTGAAAAAAATAATTTTATTATCACTTTATATCTTCAAAATGAAAAAAATGAAAGAAAGTTTAGTCCATACTACAATTTAAAACCTAATGAGTTTATCAAAAAATTAGACATCATAGAAAATATTAATGAACACTTGTATAGTCAGTTACAAAACTCTGGAGTTAAATTGACATCTAAGTTTCAAGATTTAGCTAAAGTTGCTATCAGCTTCCCTGCATATCGACAAAAAGAGTCATATCCATTTATTCATAAAAACCGTTTTCAATTAGATTCATTACCATTGCTTCCAGAAAATTATTATGACCATAGAAAAGGTATTGACATAAACAACAAGGATTTAATTGATTACTATCCTTTTAATAATTATGTAAGGAACTACTTATATAGTATTGCTTATAAAGATAAAAGCGTCGAATCAAATTTTACAGAAAAAATATTAAATGTCATTGCAGCTAATATAAAAGTTGATGGATTTAAAAACCAATTACTTTACCAAGCAATCTATAATGATTTTAGAGAGAATTATAATTCATGCTCCATAAATAAAAAGGCACTAAACCTTTTCAACAAACACTGTTCAAACAAAGCATTTATTAATCAAATTAATGCATTGGCAGATGATTGTGACATTTTAGAACTAAAAAAACCAATCGATAATTTTGAATTGGCAAGGTTTAATAATTCAAAGGTTGATTTAAAATCTATTATTAAAAACAAGAAAGCGGTCATTTACTTTTGGTCTCCAGAAATAATGAACCAAGATATGCTTATTAAACGCGTTAAGAGGTTAAAAGAAAAATACCCAACACTCCTATTTGTTGGTGTAAATATGAGACCTAAATTTAATGATACTAAAATATACAAATCATTAGACAATCAATTTATATTGACAAAAGAAAGTGCTGCTAATAAATTCCTGAAAAGTCATGAACCTAGGACTATCTTGGTAGATAAAAACGGAATTATCTCTAACAGTTTCACTTACTTATCATCTCAACATCTTGAAAAACAGCTAGGTAGCTTAGAAGAGTTATAAATAAAATACGTGCCTTCACTCTATTTATAAATTAAAGTGTACTTTTGCACCCTGAAAAACAGGTTTATAGGTGCGGGCGTATCTGTGAATCATTAAACATAGATAATGTCAACATTTGAAGAATTAGGTCTTAAACCAGAAATAGTTAAGGCTTTAAGAGTCTTGGGTTATGAAAATCCAACTGAAATACAAGAAAAAGCAATTCCACAAGTTATTGAGTCAGATCAAGATCTTAAAGCGTTTGCACAAACCGGAACAGGTAAAACTGCAGCTTTTAGTTTACCAATTTTACAAAAAATTGATCTAAACAGCAAAGAAGTACAAGCAATTATTTTATCACCTACTCGTGAGTTAGCAATCCAGATTGCTAGAAATATCGAAGAGTTCTCTACACAATTAAAAGGGTTTAGAGTTGCCGCTGTTTATGGTGGTTCTGATATAAACGGACAAATACGTACTTTAAACAAAGGCGTTCAAATTGTTGTTGGAACTCCAGGAAGAACTGTAGATTTAATTAAACGTAAAAAATTACGTTTAGATTCAGTAGAATGGTTAGTCTTAGATGAAGCAGATGAAATGCTTAATATGGGATTCAAGGATGAATTGGATCAAGTATTACAAGTGACTCCAGATACAAAGCAGACATTATTATTTTCTGCAACATTCCCAAAAGAAGTTGATAGAATCGCTAGAAATTACATGAACAACCCTATTCAAATTGATGCAGGTAAGCGTAATTCAGGTTCAGATCAAGTATCTCACGAATATTATGTAGTAACAGATAGAAATAGATATCCTGCTTTAAAACGTATTGCAGACATCAATCCTGATATTTATGGAATTATTTTCTGTAGAACACGTAGAGAAACTCAAGAAGTTGCTGATAAGTTGATTCAAGATGGATACAGTGCAGATTCACTTCATGGTGAATTATCACAAGCACAACGTGACATCGTGATGAAAAAATTTCGCAAGAAATCATTACAAATATTAGTTGCAACTGATGTTGCTGCACGTGGATTAGATGTAGATAGTTTAACACATGTGATCAATTACAAACTTCCAGATCAAATAGAATCTTACACACATAGAAGTGGTCGTACAGGTAGAGCAGGGAGTACAGGTATATCTATCGCTATTGTTTCTCCAGGTGAAAGAAGAAAATTAGGTCCTATAGAAAGAATCATTGGTAAGAAGTTTGTTCAAATGCAAGTTCCTGACGGGAAAGAGATTTTGAAAAAACAATTATTAAAATTAATTGATAAAGTAAAAGATACTGAAGTAAACGAAAGCCAAATTGGTGAATATTTACCTGCTATACAAGAAAGGTTAGCAGATTTAGATAGAGACGAATTAATCAAAAAATTTGTATCTATTGAGTTTAGTAGTTTCTTAAGTTATTACGCGAATTCTGGGGATTTAAATGACTTAAGCAGAAGCAATAGCCGTGACAGAGAAACAAGAGATAGAAGCGATAGAGGAGATTCAAGAGGTAAAAGAAGAGATGATGAAAACATGTCTCGTTTCTTTATCAATATTGGAAGAAAAGATAAATTAAATCCTGCTCGTTTAATTGGATTGATAAACGAACAAAAGATATCTAACAATATTGAAATAGGTCAAATAGAGATATTAGATACTTTTTCATTCTTTGAATTAGATAAAAACTTTGAAAAAGAAACTTTATCGGCATTTACTAGAGATAGCAATATCGAGTTTGAAGGTCGTGGAGTAAACGTAGAAATTACTGAAAAGAAACGTGCTGGTGGTGGAAACCGTGGCGGTGGCGGCGGAAGAAGTCGTAGTAACGGCGGAAGAGATCATCGTGGTGGCGGAAGCAGCAGCAGCAGCAGTGCTGGCGGAGATCGTAAAAAGAAAAGTTTCGATAGAGACAGAGGAAATAAAGACTCTGGATCATCTAGAGAATTCAAAAGTGGATTTGGTAGAGATAGAAGCAGTAGACGAAGTAAAGATTAATTAGATATAAAAAAGCACTCAAATTGAGTGCTTTTTTATTATTACGCTTATCGTGATTATGTACGATTCTTATATTGTTAAGCACTAAACTTAACAAATAAATAACAGATTGAAGTATGGTGTTATCTTTGTTTTTTTGTTAATTGATTTTAGTTTTTATATCCACGTCCAGGTGTATACGCAGCACCAGACTTAATCAATTTATCTTCTAATTCCTTTACATCAATATTAAAAATAGCTTCTACTCTTTTCTTTAACACTATAATCTCACCTTTGGCAATAGCATAACTATCTTTATGTGTTTTGGTAGGTGCCGATGTAGAATACTTTTGCTCATAACCAATAGTACCAATTCTATTTGCAGGAGATTGCAATTGACTAATATCTAACTTAGACTTCACGCTATCTCCAAATAATTCTAAACCAATTTGCTTCAACTTATTCTCTATTGCTACTACAGATTTAGTTAACTCTCCAAAAGGTTGTTCAGAACGCTTTATTGCTGCTTTGATATACTTAAGTTTAGTATTCGTTTCGCTAATAATTGTTTGACACGCTCCTAAATCTGCCTCTAATTGCATTACCTCTTTTTGAAATGCTACTTTAGCCGCTCTATTCTCTGCAGGCATTACAGTGTTATCTAAAGCCTTGACTTCAAATGCTATTGGACCAGCGAGTTTTGTTAACTCATTATTTTTATACAATTGCATGTCAACCGTATAAGTTCCTGGTTCAACCAAAGTGCCTTCATCAATTCCTGCCCAAGGGTTATAGAACGAAGAAACACTTAAATCTATTGGGTTTTGAAGTGTATATCGTAAATCCCAATGAAAACGTTGCACTCCTTTTTCAGGTTTTTTAAATTCTTTTTTAACAACTTGTCCTTTATCATTTTTAATAGTAAACACTAATTTTTCACTTTCTTCATTTCTTTCAGCCTTAAGTTCATTATAACTAGGATAAGGTGTATCGTTTTCACTTTTAATAAGTCCTTTCTCCTTTTCAGTACGCTTACCCTTTAATGATGTGTAATCATCATTATAATAATACGTTATCATTGCTTCAGGCC
>CAJXUO010000002.1 GCA_913061425.1 uncultured Lutibacter sp. | reverse complement strand
AAAACTTTCTAATAAATTTCCTAAAATTGAAATTAAACGAGTGGATGAACGATTTACTTCAAAGATGGCTTTTCAAACGATGATAGATAGCGGATTGAATAAAAGGCAACGTCAAAACAAAGCATTGATTGATGAAATTAGTGCAACTATAATACTTCAAACGTATTTAGAGCAAATTTAATTTTCAATTAAATAATCAAATCTATAATATGAATAAGGACACTCTTGAGGTTGTTTCAAATAAGTTCCTTTAACTCCAAAACCCTTACAAATAGCATCAATTTTGGTAACCTTCCAAAATTTCCCCATTTCATTTTTTAGTAACAGCCTTTCTTTATAAAAACGTAATTTTTTCATTGCAGTATTGTAATACTCTGAAAATTTATTACATTCAGGAATATCGCCAATAAAAATTTTACCATTTGGGTTTAAACATTTCAATAGCTCAGAAATCACCTTATTTCCTTGATTCTTTTTATCAAAATATTGAAAAGAAAACTGCATGTAAATTTTATCGAATTTTTGTCCGTTTAATAACTCACTTAATTTTAATGCCGAGCCATTAACATACTCAATATTTAATTCTTTAGCACCTATTTTTGCAGCTTTTAATAAGTTCTCTGATTGATCAACACCAATAATAGAGTTACATTTTTTTGCTATTTCACACGTAATAATTCCATTACCACAACACACATCTAAAACTTTATCCTCTCTAGTAATATCAAGAATTCTTGTGATATGGTTTACTGTTAAAAGCGTACTTTCTTCATCCTTCCTTTGTACTTGGCTTATTTTATTATGAGGATTATTTATTGCTATTCTATCCCAGTACTTTTTCCAATTCATGTTATAAAAAAATAATATTGACCCAAATCTACTAAAAAATAATATCTAATATTGTATTTTTGCAAACGATAAAAATTAAAAAATGATTTTACCAATTATAGCTTACGGAAATCCAGTCTTAAGGAAACTTGGCGTCGATATTGAAAAGGATTATCTGAATTTGGATACACTAATTCAAAACATGAAAGAGACGATGGCTAATGCTCAAGGAGTTGGTCTTGCTGCACCGCAAATTGGTAAAGCAATTCGTTTATTTCTTGTAGACACTACACCTTTTGCTGATGATGAAGATTTAGCTGAAGAAGAAAGAGCATTCTTAAAAGATTTTAATAAAGTATTTATTAATGCGCAAATAATAGAAGAAACTGGTGATGAATGGGTTTTTAATGAAGGGTGTTTAAGTATTCCTGATGTTAGAGAAGATGTCATTAGAAATGAGTCATTGACTATTGAATATTATGACGAAAACTTCAAAAAGCACACTCAAACCTTATCAGGTTTAGCAGCAAGAGTTGTACAACATGAATATGACCATATTGAAGGAGTTTTATTTACCGATAAACTTTCGTCACTAAAAAAACGATTGATTAAGAAAAAATTAGAAAACATATCAAAAGGGAAAATAAATCCTGATTATAGGATGAGTTTTTTCAATCCAAAGAAAAAAACCTCATAGAGGTATTATATAAATACAATTAATATTAAATATTAGATGAGTTTAGAAAAAATTATTGCAGTTACAGGAAAACCAGGTTTATACGAAATAATTGCACAGTCAAAAGGAGGAATTATCGTTGAATCACTATTAGATAAAAAACGTTTCCCAATCAATGCAATGCATAACGTAAGTGTTCTTGACAATATTGCAATTTACACGCATGAAAGTGAAGTAGCTTTAAAATTGATTTTAAAATCAATCTTTGAAAAAGAGAGTGGAGAAAAATGTATCAGTCATCAAGAAAGTTCAAAAAAATTAGTTTCATATTTTTCTGAAATACTTCCTGAATATGATGAAGAACGTGTATACGCATCTAACATAAAAAAGGTGATTCACTGGTACAATCTTCTTATAGAGCATAAATTTGACTTTTCTTCAATTTCTGAAGATGAAACTACAGAAACAGCATCGTAAATGAACTCTAGAGCGCAACAACTACAAGCATTTGATAGATTATTAACTATCATGGACGAGTTGCGCTTAGAATGCCCTTGGGATAAAAAACAGACCATTCAAACACTTCGCCATTTAACTATTGAGGAAACGTATGAACTTGGTGATGCAATTCTTGACAATGATCTTAATGAAGTAAAGAAAGAGTTAGGAGATTTACTTTTACACATCGTTTTTTATGCAAAAATTGGTTCTGAAACCAATGATTTTGATATTGCAGATGTTGCAAATTCTATTTCTGAAAAATTGATTAGCCGTCATCCTCATATTTATGGTGATGTAAAAGTGAAAGACGAAGAAGAAGTTAAGCAAAATTGGGAAAAACTTAAACTAAAAGAAGGAAACGAATCTGTTTTAGAAGGTGTTCCTAAATCTCTTCCTTCTCTTGTAAAAGCCAATAGAATTCAAGATAAAGTTGCAGGAGTTGGCTTTGACTGGGAAGAACCTGAGCAAGTATGGGAAAAAGTTCAAGAAGAACTTACAGAACTAAATGCTGAAATTAAAAAAGGGAACACTGACAACATTGAAAGTGAATTTGGTGATGTTTTATTCTCTTTAATAAATTACGCTCGTTTTATAAATGTAAATCCAGAAAATGCATTAGAACGTACCAACAAAAAATTCATTAAACGTTTCCAATTCTTGGAAAAGGCTGCTAAAAAAGAAGGAAAAGAGTTACACGATATGTCACTCCAAGAAATGGATGTGTATTGGGAACAATCTAAAGAGTTTTATAAATAAAAAAGTCGTTTTTCAACACAGTTTGCCTGTATTGAATAATTTTATTTAATCATTAAGATAAGATTTCGTTTTAATGAATTTTATCGTGTGATATGTAAAGTTAGTGATAATAATTGAGAAGGTCAAGTCCTGTAAATCAAAAAATCGGAAAGTAAAACTTTCCGATTTTTTGATTTAAGATAACTTTTTCGCTCCTTTTACTTTTTGTTTTGTCAAAGCCAACTCAATAACTTCTTTCATTTCCTTTACATAATGGAATTTGACACCTTTTAAATAACGCTGATTTATTTCATCAACATCTTTCTTATTATCGGCACATAAAATAATTTCTTTAATATTCGCACGCTTTGCTGCCAATATCTTTTCTTTTATTCCACCAACTGGAAGTACTTTTCCTCTCAACGTTATTTCACCAGACATTGCTAAACGAGATTTTACTTTTCGTTGTGTAAAAACAGATACTAATGATGTTAACATTGTAATTCCGGCACTTGGACCATCTTTTGGAGTTGCACCTTCAGGAACATGTATATGTACCTTATTTTCTTCTATTACTTCTTCAGAAATTCCAAATTCTGAAGCATATGATCGAATATATTCCATCGCTATAGTTGCTGATTCCTTCATCACCTTCCCTAAATTCCCAGTAATTGTCAATCCTTTTCCTTTAGAAATAATTGATTCAATAAATAAAATGTCTCCTCCAACTCTTGTCCAAGCTAAACCAGTTACGACTCCTGCTACATCATTATTTTCGTATTTATCTCTTTCTAAATGAGAAACTCCTAAAATTTTCTCTACATCTTCAGAAGAAATTAACGTATTGTATTCTTCATCCATCGCAATAGATTTTGCAGCATAACGAACAACTTTCGCAATTTGCTTATCCAAACCTCTAACTCCAGATTCTCGTGTATAACCTTCAACAATTTTTTCTAATTGTGACTTTTTGATTTGAATTTCTTTAGAGGTTAATCCATGTTCTTTTAATTGTTTTGGTAATAAATGTTTTCTACCAATTTCAACTTTTTCCTCTATTGTATAACCACTCACATTAATAATCTCCATTCGATCTCTTAATGCCCAAGGAATTGTTGACAAACTATTTGCTGTTGCAACAAATAATATTTTAGAAAAGTCATAACCCAACTCTAAGTAATTATCATAAAACGCTGAGTTCTGTTCAGGGTCTAATACTTCTAACATTGCAGAAGAAGGATCGCCATTATGAGAGCTTGACGCCAATTTGTCTATTTCGTCTAAAACAAAAACTGGATTAGAAGTCCCTGCCTTTTTTAGACTTTGGATTAAACGTCCAGGCATAGCACCAATATACGTTTTTCTATGACCTCTAATTTCTGCTTCATCTCTCAAACCACCAAGTGACATACGTACATATTCTCTTCCCAGTGATTCTGCAATAGATTTACCAAGAGACGTTTTCCCAACTCCTGGAGGTCCGTATAGACATATTATTGGTGATTTCATATCACCTTTTAATTTTAATACGGCTAAATGTTCAATTATTCTTTCTTTCACTTTTTCTAATCCAAAGTGATCTCTATCTAATACTTTTTGAGCACGTTTTAAATCAAATAAATCTTCAGAATATTCTTCCCAAGGCAATTCTAACAATAAATCTAAATAGTTACGCTGAACAGAATACTCAGCTACTTGAGGATTCATTCGTTGCAATCTTCCTATTTCTTTATCAAACTTTTCTGCAATCTCTTTACTCCATTTTTTAGTTTGTGCTTTTTCACGCATTTCAGCCAACTCCTCATCATAAGACACTCCACCTAATTCTTCTTGAATTGTTTTTAATTGCTGATTTAAAAAATATTCACGTTGTTGTTGATCCATCTCAGAACGTGTTTTTGACTGAATATCATTGCGCAATTCTAACTTTTGTAATTCTTTAGTCATAAGCCTCAACGTCAACATTGCACGCTCTTTCAAATCATTAATATTTAATAATTTTTGTTTTTCGGCAACACTTAAGTTCATATTAGATGAAACGAAGTTTACCAAAAATGAACTGCTCTCTATATTTTTTATAGCGAAAGATGCTTCTGAAGGCAAACTTGGATTGATCTTAATAATCTTAAGTGCCATTGACTTAATTGAATCAATAATAGCTTCAAACTCTGGATTCTTTATTTCTGATCTATCTTCTTCTACCTTTTTAACTGTTGCTTTGATATAAGGGTCTTCTTGTGTAAACTCATTTACTTCAAATCGTTTAGTTCCTTGTATGATTACTGTTGTATTACCGTCAGGCATTTTCAACATTTTTAAAATACGAGCAACAGTTCCTACTTTATGAATATCATTAATAGAAGGATCTTCAACAGATTCATCATTTTGTGCAACAACACCAACAATTTTAATTCCGTTATTCGCATCTTTTAACAATTTGATTGATTTGTCTCTTCCTGCAGTAATTGGAATTACAACTCCTGGAAACAAGACCATATTACGCAATGGTAATATTGATAATTCATCTGGAATTTCTTCTTGATTTATTCTCTCTTCATCTTCTGGCGTCATTAATGGAATTAATTCCGCATCTTCATCAAAAACCTGTTGAAATGACAGATTGTCTAGTTTTATAAATTTTGAATCGCTCATATTTTTATTTGGGTCATTATGTCATTATCATCAATAGAGAAAATAACAAACAAAAGTGTATTTTTATTGTATTTTATTGAAAATCAGAATGTTAATAAATTTAAAACTCTAATATCTATTATTAAAAGACAATAGTTATGCCATTGATAGAATTAAAAGATTAATTTTTTGAAGAGATACGACATTGTAGAGTAAAGTGCTCAATTAGAAATCTACAAGAACTATTATTTAACTTCGAGCCGTAATAACACTGTAATTGCAGGTTTAAATAAAAAGGCTCTTAACAATGTTAAGAGCCTTTTTTTAAAAGTTTCTATACTGCTTCGTTTCTTCAAATATATGCTCAAGAATCTTCACCTCTTGTTCATCAAAGTCTAATCCTTTTCTTAGCATTACTGCTGCTGCAACTTCTTTAACCTTATTCATTTGGTATGTTGTATATCCTGAGGCTCCTCCCCAAGAATAAGATGGTACAAAATTTCTTGGAAAACCGGTTCCAAAAATATTCGCACTAACGCCTATAACGGTTCCAGTATTAAACATGGTATTAATCCCACATTTAGAATGATCTCCCATCATTAAACCACAAAATTGCAATCCTGTTTTGGCAAATCTTTGAGTTTCATAACTCCATAATTTCACCTCAGCATAATCATTTTTTAGATTAGAATTATTTGTATCTGCTCCTATATTACACCATTCGCCAAGTACAGCATTTCCTAAATAACCTTCATGACCTTTATTAGAATTCCCAAAAATTACTGAGTTATTTACTTCTCCGCCAATTTTTGAATGTGGTCCGATGGTTGTACCTCCATAAATTTTGGTACCCATTTTAATAATTGAATTTTCACACAACGCAAAAGGACCTCTAATCATTGCTCCTTCCATTATTTCAGCGTTTTCACCTATGTATATTGGACCATTTGTAGCATTTAATGAACATAATGGCAATTTAGCGCCATCTTCAATAAAGATATTCTCTTTATTAAATGCAACTGTCTTTTCTGGAATATCAGCAGATTTTCTTCCTTGTGTTATAAAATCAAAATCTTGCTGAATTGCTTTAGAATTCAGCGAGAAAATATCCCACGTATTTTTTATTTGCAATAACTCTGAATCAAATTCTAATTGTTCAAAATCATCAAAACTCTCAACTTCTTGAGTGTCTGTAGTGAAAAAGGCAACTATATCTTCTTTATAGATTAACGCTTGGTTTTCTTTTAATTCTTTTAATTCTTCTACTAATTGATCAGTAGGTAAAAAAGAAGCGTTTATCATAATATTTTGCTCCATTTCTACCATTGGAAACTTTTCTTCCAAGTATTCCTCAGTAAGTGTTGTAGTGGTCACTCCTATACGTCTTTCCCATTTTTCTCTGATCGTTAAAATTCCAACTCTAATATCTGCAACTGGACGCGTATAAGTAAATGGCAGCAATGCGTTACGAACTGAGCCATCAAAAAGAATGTAATTCATGTTTAATTAATTTTTCGAACTATACAAACTTACTTTAATTATAGCGCATAAAAAAACCGATTGTTAAAATACAATCGGTTTTATTTATTTAATTTAAAAACTATTATTTTTTTATAAACTTTTTAGTACCTACTCTATCATCAGTATGTACTTTAACAAAATAAACACCAGAACTTAGTCCTTCTACATTTATTCTATTATCTCCTTGTGACACTTTTTTAGTTAAAGCCAAACTACCAATTGCGTTATAAAATTCTACAGAGACATTATTTGAACCTGAAAGTAATTGAATCGTTAATTCTTCTACCGCAGGATTTGGATACATGTCAAAATCTAAACGCTCTACTTCAGAGACTCCTAAAGAAAGTCCTACGGTCAATGCACCTCTATTACCTCCATGATAACCATAAGTTGTTGAAGATCCATGAGCCCAAATCATTGGAATAGTACCAAGAGAAGTAGTGAAAATAAAATCATTTGAATCTCCAGTATTGTTTGCTCTTGTTGCCGTTATAGTCCTTTTAGATGCAGATACTATATTAGAAACTAATGTCCAATCTTGTTGAGTATCTGCAGTTGGTAAATCTTGCATAGTAGAAATTGCATCTGTAATTGTTGTACCATCTGTTCTAAATACATCAGCTCCAGAACTCATATTACTGCCTCCAAACCCTACAGCAAACCATGCATTTAAAGGACCCTCTAAGGTTAAAGTTGTTTGATTAGTGGTTCCGTTAATATAAATCTGTGCTGATAAATTTGAGTTAAATACGACTACACCTGTACTCAAGTTTTGTGAAAAAACTCCCACACTAGTCATTAGTAATAAAGAAAGTAATATTTTTTTCATATGATTGTTTTTAAAAAAGTTGAATTATTTTTTGATTTCCTATTAATTTCGCATAGTCTAATGCTGAATTCCCTCTATTATCTTTTAGAGAACTATCGGCTTTAGCATTTACAAGTAATTTCACAATATCTATATAACTAAACGTAACAGCGTAATGTAATGCTGTTGTTTGATTTTGATCTGCTATATTTAATTTGACGTTGTTTTTTATGAATACTTCTACTAATTCTATATTGTTTTTCACAACTGCAGCCATTAATGGAGTTCCAAAACCACTTTTAGAATTGATATCTTTAACGTGATTAATTAAATACTTAGCAACTTCATTATTACTATTATAACAAGCTAAAGTTAATGGAGTATATCCTTCTTTACTCTCCATATTAATGATATTTGAGTCTTTTTCTTCTACCTCTTTCAACTGTTCTAAAGTTCCTTTACGAGCAATATCAAAAATTGAAATTTCTTGTGAATTTATTGTAGTTAATGAAGTAAAAAAAAAGAGAAAAGAAAGGACTAATATCTTTTTATTATAGGAATTTTTCATTTAGTTTGTTTTATTCATCTCAATCATTTAGTCGGAAAAAATTTACATAATTACTAAAATTATAAATAATTATCTCATCTTATAATACATATTTTAACCTTAATAATGGTTATAACAAATATAGCAATATAATATAGAACAGCTTGTTAAAGAAATACCCTAAATAATTAATGTATTAAAAAAACTACTTATTTACTCAAATACATTTTTCTACGAGAATATAATTCGTAGAATTGATCATCTTTTAAACTATCAATAAATAGAATACTTTCTCCTGTAGATTTCATTTCTGGTCCTAAATTCTTATCAACATTAGGAAATTTATCGAATGAAAAAACGGGCTGTTTTATAGCGTATCCATCCAATTTCGGATTGAAATTAAAATCTGTCACTTTATTGACTCCAAGCATTACTTTAGTTGCATAATTTACATAAGGCTCTTGGTATGCTTTTGCAATAAACGGAACTGTTCTAGAAGCTCTAGGATTGGCTTCGATAATAAAAACAGTATCATCTTTTACTGCAAATTGAATATTCATCAATCCAACAGTTTTCAATGCTCTAGCAATATTAATCGTATGGTCTTTAATTTGTTGCATTACAAATTCCCCAAGATTAAATGGAGGTAACGTAGCGTTAGAATCCCCAGAATGCACACCACAAGGCTCTATATGCTCCATAATCCCAATGATATACACATTTCCATCAGCATCACATATTGCATCTGCTTCTGCTTCTATAGCGCCGTCCAAATAATGATCTAGTAACAATACATTTCCAGGCATTTTTCGATGTAAGTCAGTAACATGCTTTTCAAGTTCTTCCTTATTAATTACAATTTTCATTCCCTGACCTCCAAGAACATACGATGGCCTTACTAAGATTGGGAAATCTAATTCATCTGCAATAACCATCGCTTCTTCTGCATTTGTAGCCGTTCCAAATTGAGGAAAAGGTATTTTTAAGTCTGTTAATAATTTAGAGAAACGGCCTCTATCTTCTGCTAAATCTAATGCTTCAAAACTAGTACCAATAATTTTTACACCATGTTTTTCTAACTTTTCGGCCAGTTTCAATGCGGTTTGCCCTCCTAATTGAACAATAACTCCTTCAGGTTTTTCATGCTGAATAATATCGTAAATATGTTCCCAGAAAACCGGTTCAAAATACAACTTGTCTGAAATATCAAAATCTGTAGAAACTGTTTCAGGATTACAGTTGATCATTATGGTTTCATATCCAGCTTCACGTGCTGCCAACACACCATGCACACAACAATAATCAAACTCAATTCCTTGACCTATTCTATTTGGTCCAGATCCAAGAACTACAATTTTTTTCTTTTTAGTAACTACGCTTTCATTATCTGCATATGCTTTACCATCAACAATCATATTGTTTTCAAAAGTCGAATAATAATAAGGAGTTTCTGCATTAAATTCTGCAGCACACGTATCAACTAACTTGTATACTCTATTGATATTTAACTCCTTACGCTTGTTGTAAACTTCACTTTCTAGACTACTCAACATATGAGCAATCTGTCGATCACCATATCCTTTTTGCTTCGCCTCAAGTAATAAATCTTTTGGTAAAGTATCTAATTGATACGTAGAGATTTCTTTTTCTATTGCATATAACTCTTCATACTGTCTCAAGAACCACATATCAATTTTAGTAACTTCATGAATGGTACTCATTGGAATTCCCATCTTAATGGCATCATAAATCACAAACACTCTATCCCAACTAGCGTATTTTAGCTTACTTATAATTGTATCGTAATCTTTATACCCTTTTCCATCAGCACCAAGTCCATTTCTTTGTATTTCTAATGATTGAGTCGCTTTATGTAATGCTTCTTGAAACGAACGCCCAATTCCCATTACTTCTCCCACCGATTTCATTTGCAATCCTAATGTTCTGTCAGAACCTTCAAATTTGTCAAAGTTCCAACGAGGAATTTTTACAATTACATAATCTAATGTTGGTTCAAATAAAGCCGAAGTCGTTTTTGTAATTTGATTGTCAAGTTCATCTAAATGATAACCAAGAGCTAATTTTGAAGCAATCTTTGCAATAGGATATCCTGTTGCTTTACTTGCTAGTGCAGATGAACGAGATACTCGTGGATTAATTTCAATCGCAATAATATCTTCTTTTTCATCTGGTGAAACTGCAAACTGTACGTTACATCCTCCAGCAAAATCGCCAATAGAACGCATCATATGAATTGCCATATCGCGCATTCTTTGATAAGTCGTATCACTTAATGTCATTGCAGGCGCAACGGTAATAGAATCTCCTGTATGAATTCCCATAGGATCCATATTTTCAATTGCACAAATGATAACTACATTATCATTCTTATCTCTCAATAATTCTAATTCGTATTCTTTCCATCCCAATAAAGCTTTATCAATCATCACCTCATGAATTGGTGAAATCTCTAAACCTCTACTCAACATTTCATCAAAATCTTCAGGCTTATAAACAATCCCTGCTCCTGCTCCTCCTAGAGTATAAGAAGCTCTAATTACTAAAGGAAAACCAAATTCTTGTGCAATCTCTTTGCCTTTTAAAAATGATGTTGCAGTAGCTTGTGGAGCCATTGGAATACCAATTTCAAGCATCAGTTTTCTAAACTTCTCTCTATCTTCTGTAATCTCAATTGCATCAATATCTACACCTATCAACTCTACATTAAAATCATCCCAAATCCCTTTTTCTTGAGCTTCTATACATAAATTCAACGCCGTTTGTCCTCCCATAGTTGGCAAAACAGCATCTACTTGATGAATTCGTAAAATATCTATAATAGATTTTGTTGTTAACGGTTTTAAATACACGTGATCCGCAGTTGTTGGATCAGTCATGATAGTTGCTGGATTGGAGTTGATTAAAATAACTTCAATACCTTCTTCTCTTATTGAACGAATTGCTTGAGTTCCTGAATAATCAAATTCACATGCTTGACCAATTACAATAGGTCCTGAACCTATAATTAAAACTGATTTTATTGAATTATTTTTTGGCATTGGATAGGATAAAATTTTCTAGATTGTAAATATTATAATTTTGTTGTTTAGACAAAAAATTAGTTATTAGAACTTATTAAAAGACATAAAAAAAGGTGTTACTGAAAAACAGTAACACCTTATATATGATTCTTATAGATTCATTATTTTTTTGGTCGAGGGTCTGAAGAAACACTTAATCTCTTTCTACCTTTAGCTCTTCTTCTAGCTAGAACTTTTCTACCATTAGCAGATGCCATTCTTTCTCTGAAACCATGTTTGTTTCTTTTCTTTCTCTTCGAGGGTTGGTACGTTCTTTTCGGCATTACTTATATTTTTTTAATTCTTTTAAACTTCTTGTGTTACCTTAAATAGCATAATCTTCTGCTAAAAGTGGGGCAAATATACAAATCCTTTTTCTTCTAACAAGCACTATTTTATAAAAAAAATAAAAATATTTACTCACGCTTTCCTAATCTAAAAAAGAAGTGCAAATCTAAAACTTTTTTAGATTAAAATCTGTAATTTCGTTTATATATAAGCCTCTATAAAATACTTTGAAAAAAAATAGTTAATTCTAATAAAATGAAACCCTCAACTCTCAAAGAAATAAAGACCGAATTAAATCATCGCTCACAAAATGAGTTGTTAGAGTTATGCTTGCGTTTGGTACGTTTTAAAAAAGAAAATAAAGAGTTATTGATGTACTTACTTTTTGAGAATAATGATGAGGAACAATATATAAAAGGTATAAAAGAAGAAATTGATGAGCAATTTGAGAACATCAATAGAAAAAGTTATTTTTTTATTAGAAAAAGTGTTCGAAGAATCCTCACGACTATCAAAAAGTATATTCGCTATTCTAAAAAGAAAGAAACGGAAGTTGAACTCCTACTCTATTTTTGTACTAAACTAAAAAACTTTAAACCTACTATTAAAAAAAGTGCGCAACTACAAAACTCTTATTACAGGCAAATCACATTCATCAGAAAAATATTAGAAACGCTACACGAAGATTTACAATATGATTTTGAAATAGAAATTCAAAAACTTGAGGATATTTAATTTATATTTACACTTCAACTAAAAAAACTTCATAATTTATGAACTTACTTAAATTTAACTTTATACCTCTTAACAAAGATTTAGGCTTACTATTAGTACGAATTGCTTTTGGCGCAACAATGATTTACGCACATGGCTGGAATAAACTAATAAATTACGACACTAAATTTCATTCATTTCCAGACGTTATTGGCATTGGTAACGAAGCCAGTTATATTTTGGTTACTTCTTTTGAAACTTTTGGTGCTTTGGCAATAATCTTAGGTCTATACACTAGATTTCATGCTCTTGGATTAACAATAGTAATGTTTGTTGGTTTTATATTTGCTCATAATATGAATCTTGTTGGTGGAAATTCTGGAGAAAAAGCATTTATTTACGGAATAGGTTTTCTACTATTATTCTTAAACGGAGCAGGGAAATATTCTATTGATAGAAAAACTGGAGTTAGGTCATAAACCTGATTTAAAACAATTTGTGAATCCTTTAAAATTTATTTACGTTTTAAAGGATTCTTTTTTTGTCAATATAAATAGAGTTAGTACTTTTGCTCAAACCCAAACACAATGAAAAACACCAAATACGTTTTCGTCACAGGAGGCGTAACTTCATCACTTGGAAAAGGCATTATTGCTGCCTCTTTAGCCAAATTATTACAAGAAAGAGGATACTCAGCAACGATCCAAAAACTAGATCCATATATCAATATTGATCCAGGAACATTGAATCCATATGAGCATGGAGAGTGTTTTGTAACCGATGATGGTGCAGAAACTGATTTAGATTTAGGTCATTACGAACGTTTTTTAAATATTCCAACTTCACAAGCAAACAACGTTACAACAGGAAGAATTTATCAATCTGTTATAGATAAAGAGCGTCGTGGAGAGTTTTTAGGGAAAACAGTTCAAATTATTCCTCATATTACTGATGAGATAAAAAATAGAATTCAAATTCTTGGAAAAACTGGCGAATACGATATTGTAATTACTGAAATTGGAGGAACTGTTGGTGATATTGAATCACTACCATATATAGAATCAGTAAGGCAGTTACTTTGGGAACTTGGTGCTAAAAACGCTATCTCTATACATCTTACATTAATTCCATATTTAGCAGCTGCAGGAGAATTAAAAACAAAACCTACGCAACACTCTGTTAAAATGCTGATGCAAAGTGGTGTGAGTCCAGATATTTTGGTTTGTAGAAGTGAGCATAAATTAAATGATGGTATCAAAAATAAATTGGCATTATTTTGTAATGTGCAGAAAGAAGCAATTATTGAAGCTTTAGATGCAGAAACAATTTATGACGTACCAAATTTAATGTATGAAGAGCAATTAGATAAAGTAGTGTTAAATAAATTAGACCTCCCATTTAATGAAAAACCTGCGTTAGCAGAATGGAATGCATTTTTGAAAAAGCATAAAAATCCTCAAAACGAAATAGAAATAGGTTTGATTGGGAAATATGTTGAGTTACATGATGCATATAAATCTATTACCGAATCTTTTATTCATGCAGGTGCAACCAATGAAGTGAAAGTAAATATTAGATGGATACATTCTGAAAGTTTAACTACTGATAATGTTCCTGAAAAACTAAAAGGCTTAAATGGTATTTTAGTTGCTCCTGGATTTGGAGATAGAGGAATTGAGGGTAAAATTGACGCCATTAGATATGCTCGTGAAAACAACGTTCCTTTTCTTGGAATATGTCTTGGAATGCAAATGGCTGTTATTGAATTCTCTAGAAATGTACTTGGTTTAAAAGATGCATTTTCTATAGAAATGAATGATAAAACAAAACATCCTGTTATTAATTTAATGGAAGAACAAAAGACAATAGTCAATAAAGGTGGTACAATGCGTTTAGGTTCTTGGAAATGTGAATTGTTAGAAAACTCTAAAATTTCAAGTATTTATAATCAAAAAATAATTGATGAACGCCATAGACATCGTTATGAATTTAATAATGATTATTTAGAGCAAATTGAAAATGCTGGAATGATTGCCACAGGAAAAAATCCTGATACAAATCTTGTAGAAGTTATTGAAATCCCAAATCACCCTTGGTTTATTGGTGTTCAATACCATCCAGAATATAAAAGTACTGTTTTAAATCCGCATCCTTTATTTGTGAGTTTTGTAAAAGCAGCTTTGGAACACTCTTTGACTTAATTACTTCGACTACGCTCAGCAACCTGTATCTTAAACCAACAAATTTACAGTAATGGTCATTGAGCAGTGGTTACCAAGCGTAGTCGAAGTACGTGAAATGAAAAATAACAAGTTAAATAATCAAACAAAAAACACTACTTTTGTCGGACTTTTTGTGGATATCACAAAACGAATATGACAAGATGACAATTTTAGAATATGGAACAAAAAAAATTTGACATAAATAGTTTAATAGGATTTATTTTATTGGGTGCTATTGGAATGTATTGGATTTACACCAACCAACCAACACCTGAAGAACTAGAAAAAGCAACTACTGAAAGAATTCAAGATTCTATCAACAAAGTTCAAAAAGAAGCATTTATTCCGCTCGCTGAAACACAAAAAACGATCGAAGTAGTTTCTGACTCTATCAAACTTTTAACTGCACAAAATGATTTAGGATCATTTGCTAATTCTGCTGCAATCTCTTCAGAAACAACAACTGTTATAGAGAATGAATTGCTAAAGTTGACTATCGCTAATAAGGGTGGGCAAATAAAAGAGGCGTACCTAAAAAACTACAACACATACGATTCACTTCCTGTTAGATTAATTCAAAAAGAGAATTCTCTTTTTAATATTAATTTTGGAACTACTGGAAATAGAATTTTAAATACCAAAGACCTCAACTTTGAGCCTTCATTAACACAAAATGGAGACAATCAAGTGCTGTCAATGAAATTGAAAGTAGATGGAGGTAAATATTTAGAATATAGATATGAGATCAAGCCAAATGATTATATGGTTGATTTTACTGTCCGTTCACAAGGTTTAGGTACTGTTTTCAATACTTCACATCCTGTAAGTTTAGAATGGGATTTAACTGGTTATAGAAACGAGAAAAGTATCAAGTCAGAAAACATGTATTCTTGGTATTATTACAAGAAAGATGGTGATGTTACTTACCTAAGTCAAGATGATGATGAAAATGAAAAAGAGGTGAATTGGGTTGCTTACAAACAACACTTCTTCTCTTCTATTTTAATGACAGATAAGCCTTTCAAAAGCGCTAATTTAGTTTCAGAAAACTTATATAAAAATTCTGAAACAGATTCTGTATTTACAAAAATATTTAAACTAAAAGCGCCATTAGAATTAAGTGATGGTGAGTTAGACTACGCAATGAATTGGTACTACGGACCTACAGACTATAGTACTTTAAAAGCATATGAAGGAACTAATCTTGATGAAGTTGCTGATATGGGTTGGGGGATTTTCGGATGGATCAACAAATATATATTCATTCATCTATTCAAATTTTTATCTAGCTTTACTTTAAACTTTGGTTTAATTATTATTTTAATGACAATTGCTGTTAGAATAATAATGTCTCCATTGGTTTACAAATCATATTTATCAAGTGCAAAAATGAAGGTTATTCGTCCAGAAATGGAAGTGATTAACAAGAAATTTCCTGGGAAAGAAAATGCAATGAAGCGCCAACAAGAAACAATGGCTGTACAACGAAAGGCTGGAGTAAGTATGCTTTCAGGTTGTATTCCTGCATTGCTACAAATGCCTGTTTTCTTTGCGTTATTTAGGTTCTTCCCATCCAATATAGATTTACGTCAAAAGAGTTTCCTTTGGGCAGATGATTTATCTTCTTATGATAATATTTTTAACTTAGGTTTTGAAATTCCTTTTTACGGTAGTCATGTGAGTTTATTCCCAATATTGGCATCTGTAGCTATTTTCTTTTATATGAAAATGAATCAAAGTCAGCAAGCAAACATGCAGCCTCCTGCACAAGAAGGGATGCCAGACATGCAAAAGATGATGAAGATGATGATCTACTTCTCTCCTATTATGATGTTGTTTTTCTTCAATCAATATGCGAGTAGTTTGAGTTTATATTATTTTGTATCTAACTTATTGACAATTGCAATAATGCTTGTAATCAAGAACTATGTGATTGATGAAAAGAAAATTCTTGCTCAAATTGAAGAAAATAAAAAGAAAGCTCCGAAGAAAAAGAGTAAGTTTCGTGAAAAAATGGATAGTGCAATGAAGCAAGCACAAGCTCAACAAGAAGCAAATAAAAAAGGTAAGAAATAGAAGACAATGTCTTCAAATAATTTTAGAAACCGAAACTTAATTGTTTCGGTTTTTTTATTTAATAAATATCGATTTTAAAAAGCCCAAACCATATCCTAAAAACTGAGTATACGTAGTGATAATACTTAATAAGGCAACCGTACTATTTTTGTTTTTAAATAAAGAATCTATACCTATAAGTGCAAAATATCCTAAAAACGGAAGTATAAATAACCATTTCCCAAATAAAAGCAGGATGAGTGCAATATCGAATCCTATTATAAAAAAACTAGGAAACCAATACGTAAGTTTTGCTGATGTAGGATACTTCTTATTTAATATTGGTCTTGCAGTACCAAAATTGAATGTTTGTTTAAAAAACTGACCTATTGTGCTTCTACGCTTGTGATATACAAAAGCCTGTTCTATAAATTGAGTTTCATAGTTGTTTCCCCAAAGTCTGAAGGTCAAATCAATATCTTCACCATATTGCATATCAGAAAACCCTTTTGTCTTTTCAAAAGCAATCTTCGAAAGCCCCATATTAAAACTTCTAGGTTGAAATTTTCCAACACTATTCTTGCTCCCTCGTATTCCACCAGTTGTGAATAAAGAAGTCATAGAATAGTTTATGGCTTTTTGAATAGATGTAAATGAAGAATGTGCTGCATCTGCACCGCCATAAGCATCTGTATAATTTTTAGTTAATACTGTTTCTAATTCTTCTAAATACTGTGTTGGTACTAAAACATCTGAATCTAAAATGATAAAATAGTTTCCTGTCGCATTTTGCATTCCAAAATTCCTGCTTGCACTAGCACCACTATTTTCTTTAAAGAAATATTTAATTGATAATTTATCTTGATACTTCTCAACAATCGTATCGCTTTTTTGAGTAGAGCCATCTTCAACGATAACTATCTCAAACTTTTTTTGAAATGATTGCAAGTCTAAACTATGCAATAGTTCATCTATTTCATTAGGGCGATTATAAACTGGTATTATGATTGAGAATTGTAGTTCCATTGGTAGCAAATATAACTAAAAAAGCATCCGTAAATTACGGATGCTTTTAAATAAATATATAGAATCTAAATTATTCTTTTACAATTCTGTAACTTCCTAATTGCTGTCCTACTTTTACTTTCACA
>CAJXUO010000001.1 GCA_913061425.1 uncultured Lutibacter sp. | reverse complement strand
CTTTGATTGTAGGGTTCTCAATCGCTCTTTTTTCTAATTCGCTTTGAATTGCTCCATACGAATAATTGAGTTCGTGATTTTTTTTAGTCAGTTTAAAAATAACAGAAGTAATAATGAACTTCCCTTTTAACTCATTTTTAAAAACAGAATTTCGATATCCAAAATTACACGCTTCATTTGTAAAAGTATGTAGTTTTCCATTCTCAATTTCGATGGCTTCTAATTGGTGAAAAGTATCTTTGATTTCTACTCCATAAGCGCCAATATTTTGCATAGGACTTGTGCCAACATTTCCGGGAATTAAAGATAAGTTTTCTAATCCTCCAAAATCGTTTTCAATGCACCATAAAACGAATTCATGCCAGTTTTCACCTGCTTTTACTTCAATATATGCGTAGTTTTTAGTTTCTTTTACTACTGCAATTCCCTTTAAAACTATGTGTAAAGTTAGTTTATTTATATCGTTGGTTAACAGTAGGTTACTTCCGCCGCTTAAAATAAAAACGTCAGTTTCTTTTACTAATATTTCTCTTAAATCGGCAATAGATTCAATACTTACAAAGCGCTTAGCATTAACATCTATTCCGAATGTATTAAAGTGTTTTAGTGATATGTTATGTTCAATTCTCACTAATATTTATAAACTTTAAGAGCCTCTTTTAAAATATTGACAGCCGTTTTTAAACTAGCTTCATTTAATACATATGCAATTCTGATTTGGTTTAATCCAACACCAGGAGTTGAATAAAATCCTGCAGCTGGAGCAACCATAATTGTTTCTCCATTTACATCAAATGATTCTAATAACCACTGCGCAAATTTATCAGAGTTTGTAACAGGTAATTCTACGATACAGTAAAATGCACCTTTAGGTATACCAACTTTAACACCATCAATTTTTTGTAATCCTTCAATTAGTGTATTTCTTCTTTTCACATATTCTTCTTTCACTTCATCAAAATAACTTTGAGGAGTGTCAAGTGCTGCTTCAGAAGCAATCTGAGCTAATGTTGGAGGGCTTAAACGAGCTTGAGCAAATTTTAAAGCAATTTTTACAACTTCTTTATTTCTAGTGACTAAACAGCCAATTCTTGCGCCACACATACTGTATCTTTTTGAAACAGAATCAATAATAATAGCATTGTCATTTAAGCCTTCTTCTTGTAAAATTGAGTAATGCTCAACTCCATCATAAGCAAACTCTCTGTATACTTCATCTGCAATTAGAAACAAATCATGTTTCTTAACTATTTGGGCAAGTTTTTTTATTTCATCCTTACTATATAAGTATCCTGTAGGATTTCCAGGATTACAGATCAATATGGCTTTGGTCTTATCAGTAATTAATTTTTCAAACTCTTCAATTGGAGGTAATGCAAAATTATCTTCTATTTTAGAATTAACAGGTACAATTTTAACTCCTGAAGCAGTTGAAAAACCATTATAATTGGCATAAAAAGGTTCAGGGATAATTACTTCATCATCAACATCCATAACTGTACCAAATGCAAAAAGTAAAGCTTCACTTCCTCCTGTAGTCACAATAATATCATCATGATTCACATGGATATCATGTTTGCTATAATACTTTGCGATTTTAGTTCTATATTTTTCAGAGCCTTCAGACCTTGTATATGCAATAATTTTTAATGAATGCGAAGACACGGCATCTAAAGCAATTTCTGGAGTTTTAATATCTGGTTGCCCAATGTTTAAATGATATATAGTTTTCCCTTGTTTAATAGCCTTTTCAGCATAAGGAACTAACTTTCTTATTGGTGATTCAGGCATCGATTGCCCTTTTGAAGATATCTGTGGCATTGTAAATTATTTAAAGACAAATTTGCAAAAATAAATTGAGAGATTTATGTTTTTTTTTAAGTGAATTTATAAAGGTTAAAATTCGCGTAATTATTTTAGATTATTAAACATAATTGTATCTCTGTAAACTGGTCTAAAATAAAAAAGCACTTCATCAGAAGTGCTTTTTTATGTAAAGTATAATTGTAAAATTAATAAGAGATTACCGCTTTTTCTTTTTCTACAACACTACCAGTATCAGCTTTTAAAACAATTCCTTTAATTCTAATAACTTTTCTTGCTTCAGTAGCATTAGATGTTATTGTAACTGTTTTAGAAAAACCACCAACTCTATTTGTTGCGTATTTTACTTTTATTTCACCTTTTTCTCCTGGCATAATTGGATCTTCAGGTTTGGTTGGGACTGTACATCCACAACTACCTTTAACTTGATTGATAACCAATGGTTGGTTTCCAATATTTGTAAATACAAATGCTCGAAGACCATCAGAATCTTTTTCTATTTTTCCGTAGTCTATAGTTTCAGTTTCAAATTCAAAAACTGGACCTTCAACTTTTACTGTTTCTTCTTGTGCGTTCATTGAAAGTGTAAATACACTTACAAATAATAATAGCGCTATTTTTTTCATAATTGGGTTATTTAAGACTGTAAATTTAGTACTTTTTTTTTGTTTTCAAAATGTTTTACAATCAAACCTTATAATTGTACATTTGCATCTTGTTAATAGCAAACATCAGACCGAAATGAATATTCCTGCAAAATATAGCCCTATAGAAGTTGAAAAAAAGTGGTATGACTACTGGATACAACATGATTATTTTCATTCAAAACCAAATGAAAAAGAGGCGTATACAATTGTAATTCCACCACCAAATGTTACAGGTGTTCTACACATGGGACATATGTTGAATAATACAATTCAAGATGTGTTAATTCGCCGTGCAAGATTGAATGGTTATAACGCTTGTTGGGTTCCAGGTACTGATCATGCATCAATTGCTACAGAAGCAAAGGTTGTTGCTAAATTAAAAGAAGAAGGAATAAATAAAGCAGATTTAACAAGAAAAGAATTTTTAGGTCACGCTTGGGATTGGACGCATAAACATGGCGGAATTATTCTTGAGCAGTTAAAGAAATTAGGTGCTTCTTGTGATTGGGAACGTACAAAGTTTACCATGGATGATGATTTGTCTGAATCGGTTATAAAAACCTTTTTAGATTTACATGAAAAAGGATTGATTTATCGTGGTTATAGAATGGTAAATTGGGATCCTGAAGCCAAAACAACATTGTCTGACGAAGAAGTTATTCATGTTGAAAGAACAGATAAATTATATTATGTAAAGTATCAGATAGAAAATTCTGATGAATATATTACAATCGCTACAACACGTCCTGAAACAATTTTAGGGGATACTGCAATTTGTGTAAACCCTAATGATGATCGTTTTAAGCATTTAGTTGGGAAAAATGTAATTGTTCCTATTTGTAATAGATTAGTGCCAATTATTGAAGATGATTATGTAGATATTGAGTTTGGTACAGGTTGTTTGAAAATTACGCCAGCACATGATATGAATGACAAAGAAATTGGTGATCGCCATCAATTAAATGTTATTGATATTTTAAATGATGATGCCACTTTAAATGAATTAGGATTACATCATAAAGGAAAAGATAGAGTTGTTGCAAGAAAAGACGTAGCACAAGAGTTAGAAGATATGGGAATATTGGTTAAAGTTGAACCAATAACTCATAAAGTGGGAACTTCAGAAAGAACAAATGCAGTTATAGAGCCAAAAATCTCTGCTCAATGGTTCTTGAAAATGGAAGATTTAGCAAAACCTGCTTTAGAGCATGTTATGAATGATGATATTCAATTTCACCCAGCAAAATTCAAAAATTCTTATAGAAATTGGATGGAGAATGTGAGAGATTGGAATATTTCTCGTCAGTTATGGTGGGGACATCAAATTCCAGCATATTTTTATGGAGATGGAGTAAATGATTTTGTAGTAGGAGAAGATATTGAGGAAGCATTAATAAACGCAAAAGAAAAAACAGGAAACACTTCACTAACAGCATCTGACTTAACTCAAGATCCAGACGTTTTAGATACTTGGTTTTCAGCTTGGTTATGGCCAATGTCAGTTTTTGACGGAATCAATAATCCTGACAATGAAGAAATAAATTATTACTATCCTACCAATGATATAGTAACTGCACCAGAAATCATGTTTTTTTGGGTTGCAAGAATGATTATTGCAGGTTATGAGTATAAAGGTGAGTTACCGTTTAAGAATGTTTATTACACAGGTATTGTAAGAGATAAGCAAGGGCGTAAAATGTCTAAGTCTTTAGGAAATTCTCCTGATCCAATTAAATTGATTGAGAAATATGGTGCTGATGGAGTTCGTGTAGGGATGTTAATGAGTTCGCCTGCAGGAAATGATTTACCATTTGATGAGTCTTTGTGTGAACAAGGAAGAAATTTTTCTAATAAAATTTGGAACGGATTTAGATTGGTTAAAGGTTGGGAAATTTCTGAATCTATTGAGCAACCAGAATCTTCAAAAATTGCGATAGAATGGTATAGATCTAAATTTCAAGAAACGTTAAAGAGTATTGATGCTTCTTTTGAGAAATTCAGAATTAGTGAAGCCTTATTAAATATCTATAAGTTGTTATGGGATGATTATTCTTCATGGTTCTTGGAGATGATAAAGCCAGAATATCAACAGCCAATTGATAGTAAGACTTATAATGCAGTTATAGAGATATTGGAAGATAATTTAAAAGTATTACATCCATTTATGCCATTTTTAACTGAAGAAATTTGGCATTATATTTCTGAAAGAACACCTGAAGAAGCCTTGATTATTTCTACATATCCAAAAGCGGAAACAATCAATAATTCAATTATTGAAGAGTTTTCAGTTGCTGCAGAAGTAATTTCAGGAATTCGTGCAATACGTAAAGATAAAAATATTGCGTTTAAAAATGCAATTGGTTTTTCGGTATTGAATAATGAGAAATTAAATTCTAATTTTGATTCAGTGATTCAGAAGTTAGGAAACTTAACCGATGTAAATTATGTTGATTCTAAAGTTGAAGGAGCACTTAGTTTTAGAGTAAAGTCTAATGAGTATTTTATTCCTTTTGGTGACGAAATTGATGTGGTTGCAGAGAAAGAGAAATTGGAAGAAGAGTTGAAATACACCAAAGGTTTTTTAATGTCTGTGCAGAAAAAATTATCTAACGAACGATTTGTTAATAATGCTCCAGATCAAGTTATTACGAATGAACGTAAAAAGGAAGCAGATGCTTTGGCAAAAATTGAAACTTTAGAAACGAGTTTAAAATCTTTGGGATAAAAGATTTCTTATACTGTTCCAGTTTTTTGAGTAGATATGTTCTCCATTGGGTTTGAATCAGGAGTATTAGTATCTCCAGTTAAACCACAACCTTTTGAGGCTTTACAAGAAGTTAAAGAGGCTGCTGCAAAAACGAATACTAAAAGGATTGCTATTTTTTTCATATTATATTTTAAATTATTTTTTTGAAATAAAAATCAAAGGTATATCTTTTTTATTAATTTTTCGACATCTATTGTTTTTTCAATAACGCTTAATTCTAACAGTTTATTTTGTATTGTCTTAATTAAAGTTCTTGAAATAGGTTTTCCTTGATTCCATTCAGTTATAATTAGCCAATTTTTGATGTCTTCTTTGTTTAAATTATAGCGTTGAGCAAACAAGTCAATAAAACGTTGCTTTTTAGCATGTGTAGAAAGTGATTTTGTTTTAGAATTAATAACTCTTAAAACATTTTTTATATCATCAAAATTAGATTCTAAGACATCATTTCTAACAGCAATCATAAAGCATGGCCATGGAGATGGACAATCTCCAACTCTTCTAAAAGTACCATTGTCAACCCAAGGTTTTGTTGTGAAATGTTCCCATAAAAAATAATCTGCACTTCCATTTGTCAAAGCTTCAATACCGCCATCAAGATCACCAACAATTTCAAAATCTAAAGCATCAACATCCCAACCATTTTTTTCAGCATTAGCAATTGCTAATAATTGAGATCCTGAATCGATTCTACTTATTGCAGGTTTTTCACCTTCCAGATCAGCAATGGTTTTATAATCTGAATTTGCTGCTACATGAACTCCCCAAAGAAGAGGAGTGTTGATGTATGTCTGTACAATTTTACTGTCATTGCCATTAATTATATCTTTGATGATGCCATCAGTTAATAAGACAGCAATATCAATTTCTTTATTTCTAAGAGCTTTGCACATAGCACCAGTTCCTCCATGAAAATCTTTCCACGTAAGATTGATTTTTTTATCAGAAAACTCTCCGTTTTCAATAGCTAAATGCCATGGCATATTAAAATGTTCTTTTACGCCACCAATAGTTAGATTTGTCATATTAACCTACAATTTTATCTAAAGTATATTTAATTAAATCATTAACTATTTTATATGGATCCTTACTAAATGTTCCATTAGCTCTATTTGCAATTATAGCATTCATTGAAACAGCATTGTGACCTAATAATTTAGATAAGCCATAAATAGCAGAAGTTTCCATTTCTAAATTGGTAATTTTATGTTCATTAAATTGAAAAGAATCCATCTTAGAATTTAATTGTGAATCTTGAAGGCTTAATCTTAATACTCTTCCTTGTGGTCCATAAAAACCTGGAGCAGTTACTGTAATACCTGAATAAGTTTTGTCACTCATTAATTTAGCTGCTAGTTTTTCGCCATTTTTTACACAATAAGGTCTTGCCTTTCTTTCACTCCAATTTGTATGGTTTATAAATGCATTTTCAATCTCTTTCTGACAAATATACTCGCAATCATATGATAAAAGCATACCGTCAAGTCCCATTGCATATGATGATATTACAAAATTATCAACGGGAATGTCATTTTGAAGTGATCCAGATGTTCCAATTCTAACGATATCTAACGATGTATGATTTTCTTTAATGCTTCTGTTTTTTAGATCTATGTTAACAAGAGCATCTAATTCATTTATAACAATATCTATATTATCTGGACCAATACCAGTAGAAATAACAGAAATTCGTTTGCCTTTATAGGTTCCAGTTTGAGTTTTAAATTCTCTTTTTTGAGTTTCAAAATCTATACTATCAAAATACTTAGTGACTTTAGAAACTCTATCTTGATCACCAACAAAAATGATGGTATCAGCAATATTTTCTGGCAATAAGTTTAAATGATAAACACTCCCATTATTGTTTAATATTAGTTCTGATTCAGCTATTTTATTCATATTATAGTACTTCTTTTTTTACCATTGAAAGATGTTTTTCTATTTCTTCTAACAATTTTTCCGTTCTTTCAACTTGAACAAAATGTCTAGTATTTTCAAGAATAATTAAATTAGTTTCAGGTCTAATTTTCTTAAATTTTTCACAATCTTTTAGAATATCTTCAGAATCTAAATCTCCAACAATAATTAAAATTGGTTTTTTAATTGAACTGTAATGAGGAGTTATTTTATTGAGTCCGTCATTATAATTCATTCTTTCTTTAGAAGTTGTGTAAAGTACTTTTGGTTGTGACCATAAATTGGCTCTGAAATTTACAAATTCAGAAGTGTGTAATTTAGGATTGTTTTGTAATGAGCTTTTAATACCGTCACTTATAATTTCTTTCGCAGTTGTTTTGTGTATAAGGTATGTAAACCCTTTTCCTAAAATAGGAATAGAAGCTATTTTATAAATATTATCAGGCTTAATTTGATATAAAGGAGGAGCAATCATAATATAAGAATCAATTTTAGGGTTGTTTTCTACAGCTAGTTGTGCAGTAGTTGAACCTCCAAAAGAGTGACCAATAATTGTAATATTTTTAAGTTTTAAAGTATCAATAAGATCATGTATTAGAGCTGAATTTTCTTCTAATGTGTACTGATAGTTATTTGCCGTTGAAAACCCATTACCAAGTCTGTCAATAGCTGTAACTCTGTATTTTTTAGATAAACTGTCAACGACTAAGTCCCAATCTTCAATACATCCTGGAGTTCCATGAATTAATATAAGATCATCTCCAACTCCTTTTTGTAGATATCTAATTTTCTCATGATTGATTGTTAAGTACTCACCTTTTTTAGAATCAGTTTCAGACTTGTTTCCAATTCCCAAATGACCTAATAATACCAAAGCTAAAAGTGCAATTAAAATTATTACAAAAAGCAATTTAATTTTTTTCTTCATATATGTTATCCTCCAACTCGTTTTACTTTAAAACCTTTATCTTTCAGTATTTCCATTATTTTATCTCTATAATCACCTTGAATTATAATTTGATTGTTTTTGAAACTGCCGCCAACACTTAATGTTGTTTTTAATTCTTTTGCTAATTTTTTAAAATCAGTATCAGCACCAGAATAACCTTCAATAATAGTAATTGGTTTCCCTTTCCTTTTTTCATACTTACAAATCATCGGTTCATCTTGAATCCAAAGAGTGTCCTTTTTATCATCAATTTCAGATGATTTTTCCGGTGTATGGTCTGGAAATAAGTTTTTTAATTGTCCTTGTAAATCCATTTATTTTTTAATCAATCCAAGGTCAATTAATCGTTCGTGTAAAAATGCTCCAGCAGTAATATCATCAAATCCTTTTGGATTGTTTTCATCAATACAACTATCTAAAACGTCTAATTTCATTTCACTAATTGGATGCATGAAAAACGGAATAGAATAACGAGAGTTTCCCCATAATTCTTTAGGTGGATTTACAACTCTATGAATAGTAGATTTAAGTCTATTGTTTGTGTGTCGCGCTAGCATATCACCAACATTAATCATCAATTCGTCTGGTTGAGCAATTGCATCGACCCAATCTCCGTCGTGATTTTGAACTTGTAAACCTTTTCCTTGAGCACCCATTAACAGCGTAATTAAATTAATATCGCCGTGTGCTGCAGCTCTTTCAGCATTTTTAGGAGCAGTTTTGATTGGTGGATAGTGGATAGGTCTTAAAATTGAGTTTCCGTTTCTAATATAATTATCAAAATAAGTCTCTTCTAGATCTAGATGGATTGCCAAGGCTCTTAAAACATATTTTGCTGTTTTTTCTAGCATTTGATAAGTAATTTTACCAACTTCGTTAAACTTTGGTAGTTCGCTTACCATAACATTGTCAGGATAAACTTCAGATAATTCAGCATCGTCACTTACATATTGTCCAAAATGCCAAAATTCTTTTAAATCACCTTCTTTTTTACCTTTTGCATGTTCTTTTCCAAAAGAAGTGTAACCTCTTTGACCACCAATTCCCTCAATCTCATAATCAGATTTTACATTTTCTGGAAGTTCAAAAAAGTTTTTAATTTCACTATATAAACTCGTTATCAAATCGTCACTTAAAAAATGACCTTTTAAAGCTACAAAGCCAATCTCTTCATATGCTTTTCCTATTTCGTTTACAAATTTTTGTTTTCTATTTTTATCATCTGACAAGAAATCAGATAAATCTACACTTGGTATCGCGTTCATGTTCTATGTGTTTTAATATATAAAAATAATTAAAATTTATTAATAAACCTTGAATTTGGTTTTAAAAAAAAGTTTCTCTATTTGTTAGAATAAAAGGAAATAATTATTTAGCCTTTTTGTAAATAGGAATTAGATAAGAGACGGTATAATTAAAACTAAAACCTGTTTCATTTAAATAGACTCGTTCAAATCCAGGAATATATAAATTCTCAAAGTTTGTAGGCTGCTTTTGACGTATCATCTTTTTCAGGTTCATACTTGTCCCTAAATATAAATTATGAAACACTTTTACTTTTAATCCCATAACTAACTCAGCCCAATGAGCATTTAAATTAGAAAATTCAGTATCCGAATTTACTGTTAATTCTGGAAAATAAGTTCCATCAAAATTTGGACTGTACGTGTTTAACGTTTGAGAAAAAGTGCTAAAACCATATCTAACTCCAGCATATATTTCGTTACTCATTTCCCCCCAATTTTTATATAAATTATAGTTTACACCCAATTTTATATAACTGCCTTTGCTATTAAAGTTTATATAATCTTCTTCGGTAGTTCTATCATAAAAACCAAGTTCAGTAGCGATATATAAGTTCTTACTCATTCTAAAATCTCCAGCTAATTCAAACCCTTTAAGATCATCGTTAAAAAAAGAAATTATAGGGCGACTAATATCTACTCCAATTCTTAAACCATATTTGTCATTGAGTTTAATAGAGTCTTTAGGTATTTCTTCTTCTTGTGCATTTGCTGAAAATGAGACAGCAATAAGCAATATGCTAATGCAGAATCTTAATATGTTCTGTTTCATCTTCTACAGTTTGATTTGTGATTTCAGTATTTAATATCCAATTATTTGTAATTCCTGATAAGCTTAAGTCATCAAAGTTATATTTGTAACCACAAGAGCGAGAAACAAACACTTCATTTCGAGTATAGTCAATGGTAATATCATCTTGCGTTGTGCCACTTGATAAATGATATATAGTAAAATCTTGCGCAGGATTTAATGGAATAGCGATAGAATCAGTTGTTACATTGTTATATAACGTATCTAAATCTTCTGCCCATAGATATAAATTAGCAACAGATTTGTACTCTGCAGAATTACCATTGTCATAAAAACGTATCACTAAATTTGGTGTTACAGGACCTACACAAATATCATCTTTTTGACAGCTGATTGCAATTGCAAGTAAAAAGAGTGTGAAAATTGGTATAATAAATTTCTTCATTCTAAATTTTTTCTAAAAGTACAACATTTTCCACATGATGTGTTTGTGGAAACATATCTACTGCTTGAGTTTTTGTGATTTTATAAACATCTTTCATTAATGATAGATCCCTTGCTTGTGTGGCAGAGTTACAACTCACATACACAATTTTTTCTGGTGCAATTTCTAAAATTTTTGCAACTACGTTTTTGTGCATTCCATCTCTTGGAGGATCTGTAATGATTACATCAGGTTTTCCATGAGTTTTGATAAACGAATCATTAAAAACGTCTTTCATATCTCCTGCAAAGAATTCAACGTTGTTTATTTCATTTAATTGTGCATTTATCTTTGCATCTTCTATTGCTTCAGGAACAGATTCTACACCAATCACCTTTTTTGCTTTTTTTGCTACAAATTGTGCAATGGTTCCAGTTCCTGTATATAAATCATACACAAGTTCATCTCCAGATAATCCAGCAAAATCTCTTGTGATTTTATATAATTCATAGGCTTGTGTAGAATTGGTTTGATAGAAAGATTTCGCGCCAATTTTAAATTTTAAGCCTTCCATTTGCTCAAAAATATGATCTCTACCAGAAAACAACACGATATCTTGATCGTATATAGTATCATTTGCTTTTCCATTAATCACGTATTGTAAAGAAGTGATTTGTGGAAACCTTTCTTTTAGGAAGTTTAATAATAGTTCTCGTTTTTCTTTATGTTCTTTATAAAACTGAATAACCAACATGATTTCTGAAGTTGAAACTATTCTCAACATCATAGTTCTTAATAACCCATCTTGTGCTCTTGGATTAAAAAATTCAATATCATTTTCAATAGCAAATTTCTTTAATTCATTTCTAATTTCATTAGAAGGATCTTCTTGTAAATGACATTTACTTACATCAAGAATTTTATCCCACATTCCAGAAATATGAAATCCTAAAGCATTTCTATCATCAATTTCTTCTTCAGAATTTATTTCTTCATAAGTCAACCAACGATTTGAAGAGAAAGAAAATTCCATTTTATTTCTATAAAAATAAGTTTTCTCACAGCCCAAAATTGGTGTAACCTCTGGTAAATCCAAATGTCCAATTCTTACTAGATTCTGAGTAACTTCTTTTTGTTTGTAATACAATTGATGCTCATAGCCCATATTTTGCCATTTGCAGCCACCACAATGCTCAAAATGCTCACAAGCAGGTTCTACACGTTTGTCAGATTCTTTATGGAATTTTATCGCGGTACCTTCAAAATAGGCTTTTCTCTTTTTTCCGGTTCTGATATCAACAATATCTCCTGGAACTGTATTGGTTAAAAATATAACACGACCATCAGGTGCTTTCGCAATAGTTTTTCCTCTTGCTCCAGCATCGATCACTTCAATATTTTCAAATACTTGATTTTTCTTTTTTCCTCTACTCATTTTGCAAAAATAATAATCAACAGAATATTATCGCTTAATTAATTGATTTATCTTTATAGTGTGAAAAATAAATGAATATTTTAAGGGATACTGAGCCTATGTTATGCAACCGATTGTTAGAAAAATAAGAAAAGAATGATACTAATTTGATTGTGAGAACTAAAACGTTTAGAAATATAGATTTCTTCTCTTACCGGTAAAATGTCTTAATAAGATTTTAGAGAGACATTTATATTTAGTAATTTGCACGTTCTTAGGGATGATTTCTTTCCCACGCTGAATTTTCGGACACTTCGAAAAGATAAAGGTAGATAAGGAATGGATATTATATTCATTAATTAAAAACTTATTTAAATGGCTGTTTTAGACCAATTAACTTCGCAACAAGCGATCGATTTAGAAAACAAGTATGGTGCACACAATTACCATCCATTACCAGTAGTATTGAGTAGAGGAGAAGGCGTGTATGTATGGGATGTAGAAGGAAAAAGATATTATGATTTTCTTTCTGCATATTCTGCAGTAAATCAAGGGCATTGTCATCCTAAAATTGTGGATGCAATGGCAAAACAAGCAAAAACACTTTCATTAACTTCAAGAGCATTTTATAATGATAAACTTGGAGAGTATGAGAAGTTTGCTTGTGAAACTTTTGGCTTTGACAAATTATTACCAATGAATACAGGTGCAGAAGCGGTAGAAACTGCTTTAAAACTTTGTAGAAAATGGGCGTATGAAGTTAAAGGATTAGATGAAAATACTGCACAAATTATTGTGTGTGAAAATAATTTTCACGGAAGAACAACTACTATTATTTCATTTTCAAATGATCCAGTAGCACATAAGAACTTCGGACCTTTTACCAATGGATTTATAAAAATTGAATATAATAATTTACAAGCTTTAGAAGAAGTTTTAGAAAAAAATAAAGACGTTGCTGGATTTTTAGTAGAGCCAATTCAAGGTGAAGCTGGAGTTTATGTTCCTTCAGAAGGGTATTTATCAGCAGCAAAAGCATTATGTAAAAAACACAATGTTCTTTTTATTGCAGATGAAGTTCAAACAGGAATTGCAAGAACAGGTAAAATGTTAGCAGTAGATCACGAAAATGTAAAACCAGATATTTTAATATTAGGGAAAGCATTGAGTGGTGGCGCATATCCTGTTTCTGGAGTATTGGCAGATGATCACATTATGAAAGTTATTAAACCTGGAAATCATGGTTCAACTTTTGGAGGAAATCCAATTGCAGCAGCAGTAGCTGTAGCAGCACTTGAAGTTGTAAGAGATGAGAAATTGGCTGAAAATGCAGAGCGTTTAGGACGGATTTTTCGAAAAGAACTAGCTGTATTTGCCGAAACAAATACTTTGGTAAATTCTGTTCGTGGTAAAGGATTGTTAAATGCTATTTTGATAAATGATACAGAAGACAGTTCAACGGCATGGGATATCTGTATGAAATTAAGAGATAATGGATTACTTGCAAAACCTACGCACGGAAATATCATTCGTTTTGCACCGCCTTTAGTTATGACTGAAGAGCAGTTAATGGATTGTGTTTCAATAATAAAAAAGACTATTTCAGGATTTTAATATAACTGAACTACTTTATAAAAAAAAGCGTTAAAACTCACTGAGTTTTAACGCTTTTTGCTTTAAGAATAATTCTTAGTTTGTTATAAATCATCAGATAATTGCTCAGAAATTTTATCTCCAAGCGATTTATAATAATTAAACTGTTGCAGTGTACTTGATAAGTAACTATTTTTTGTTATCAGCTTTTACAAATTTTATTGAAGTTGTATTAACGCAATATCGTTGTCCAGTTGTTTCTCTAGGACCATCATCAAAAATATGACCTAAATGTCCGTCACAAGCTTTACAGGTAATTTCTGTTCTAACCATTCCAAGACTTGAATCTTTGGTGAATTCAACAGTTCCTTTAATAGCGTCATCAAAAGAAGGCCAACCACAATGACTTTCGTATTTGCTATTAGATTCAAAAAGTTGTGTTTCACAAGCGGAACAGACATAAGTTCCTTTTTCAAAATGTTTAGTATAGCCACTATTTCCAGGTCTGTCAGTTCCTTTTTGGCGTAATATATAGTATTGCTCTGGAGTTAGTATTTCTTTCCATTCAGCATCCGTTTTTTTCATATTCTCAGTATTTATTGATTGAACAGTTTTATTTTTTTCTTGGACATTCGTAGCACAACTAGTAGCTATAAATACAATTAAGATTAAAATTGAGTTCTTCATTTTTTGTAGGTTAAATAGTAATAATTAGTTTTACGTTTTTTTTTAAATATTCTTACTTCTACAAGTTGAAAAACCGTATTAAAACTTTGTTAATCACTTATTAAATTGTAATTTTAAAATTATATAAATATAAATATAAATAGATAAAAAAATTGTTTCTTTAGTACTAGTTTTCGTGTTTATGCTAAGTTGTACTACGGTTCCAATAACAGGGAGAGAGAGAATAAATTTAGTGAGTGAAAGAGCAGATGCTAAAAAAGTACCACCAGAATTTTTAAGTACACATCCGTCAAATCAATCAATAATAAAAGGTTTGAATGATTATATTCCAACCGCAATGGCTTATGCTAAAAAGGTTAATGATCAAGTAGGAATTCAAGAGGAGCAACAACAAAACACACATTAGAATTATTATAGAAATACTAAAAAGAAGCGTCTAAATTTATAGATGACTTAAATTTTGAAATTATGTTAAAAAAAGGAGATAAAAAATTAATAAATGGATGGGCGTTTTATGATTGGGCAAATTCAGTATACTCATTAGTAATTGGTACAGCAGTTTTTCCAATATATTATGAATCAATTACGGGTACTGATGATGGAATTGTTGAATTTTTAGGGACAGAATGGTATAACACAACTGTGTATTCATATGCATTAGGATTTTCTTTTTTGATAGTTGCACTATTATCACCAATTTTATCTGCTATTGCTGATTATACTGGAAATAAGAAACGTTTTATGCAATTTTTCTGCGCTTTGGGTTCTATTTCAGTAATGATGCTATACTTTTTTACAGGAAAAGAAAATATATGGATTGGAATAGTTTTTACCATTATGGCTAGTATAGGATTTTGGTCTAGTATTGTTTTTTATAATGCTTATTTACCTGAAGTTGCCCATCCTGAACAACAAGATAGAGTGAGTGCTAAGGGATTTAGTTTAGGTTATATTGGTTCAGTTCTTTTATTGGCATTTAATCTTTCGATGGTTATGAAACCAGAACTTTATGGAATTACAGATCCTACCTTGCCAGCAAGAATATCTTTTTTAACAGTTGGAATTTGGTGGTTTGGATTTGCACAAATTACATTTAGCCGTTTACCAAATGATCCGTTTAAAAGAAAGCCTGAAAAAGATTATATATTTAAAGGTTTTAGAGAGTTAAAAGTTGTGCTAAATGAGATTAAGACTCAGAGTCAATTAAAAATATTGTTAATGTCATTTTTCTTATATAGTATAGGTGTTCAGACAATTATTTTGTTAGCATCTACATTTGGAATTAAAGATTTAGGTTTAGAAACTAGTAATTTAATTATTACTATTTTACTGATACAATTAGTTGGTATTGTTGGGGCATTTGTATTTTCAAGATTGTCTGAAAAAATAGGGAATATTAAGGCGCTTAAAATTACTATTTTGATTTGGGCAGTTGCTTGTGTTGGTGCATATACGCTTCATAGAGATGATCCAGAAGTTTATTTAAAATTCTATGCTTTAGGTGCGTTTTTAGGTTTGGTCTTAGGAGCGATCCAAACACTTTCACGTTCTACCTATTCTAAATTATTACCAGAAAACACTCAAGATCATGCAACCTACTTTAGTTTCTTTGATGTAACTGAAAAAATCGCAATTGTATTTGGTATGTCAATTGCTGGAATTGTAACTTCATATACAAATTCATTAAGATTATTCATTTTGATTTTGGCAGTTTTTTTTATTGCAGGATTTATTGTGTTAAGTTTTATGAAGAAGTCTAAATATGTCAAGTAAATTTGATTTTATTATTGTTGGTGGAGGTATTATAGGACTTTCTACTGCTTACAAATTACAATTAAAGTTTCCGGAAAAGACTATTGGAATTCTTGAGAAAGAGTCAGAAATTGGAATGCACCAAACAGGAAGAAATTCAGGTGTAATTCATTCAGGAATATACTATACACCAAATTCGTATAAAGCAAGAAACTGTAAAAGTGGAAGAGATCAATTAGTTGAGTTTGCGAAAAAAAACGATGTAAAGTTTTCTAATTGTGGTAAAATAATTGTTGCTACAACTGAAAAAGAAGTCGAAATTTTAGAGACTATTTTTAGAAAAGGAATTGAAAATAAAACCCCTAATATTTCGTTTTTAAACACCGATGGAATTAGAGAAAAAGAACCTTTTATTGAGGGCTTGAAAGCTGTTTTTGTTCCAACAGCAGGTATTATAGATTATATAGGAGTTTGTCTGAAGTTTATTGATAATATTACATCTATCAATTCAAATAGTAGATTGATAACGTCTTGTAAAGTAAATAAAATAAACAATCAAGAATTAAACACTTCAAAAGGTATTTTTAAAGCCGATAAAATTATTTTCTGTACAGGTTTAAATTCTGATAGAATAGCAAAGAAAGATGCTGTGAAATTAGACATGAAAATTATTGGTTTTAGAGGCGATTACTATGAATTAATAGAATCTTCAAGGTATAAAATTAAAAATTTAGTATATCCTGTTCCTGATCCAAATTTTCCTTTTTTAGGTGTGCATTTTACTCCAATGATAGATGGAAGAGTTGAATGTGGTCCAAATGCTGTATTTTCTTTTAAAAGAGAAGGTTATAAAACAACAAGTTTTAATTTAAAAGATACATATGAAGCATTAACTTATAAAGGAACTTGGAAGTTATTCATTAAACATTGGCGAAAAGGACTAGAAGAATATAGACGTGCTTTTTCAAAGCGATTATTTGTAAATGAACTTCAAAAAATGATGCCAACATTAACTATAGAAGATATTATTGAGGCAAGGGCAGGAGTTCGTGCTCAAGCAATTGATATAAAAGGTAATTTAGTTGATGATTTTAAAATATCTGAAAAGAACGGAAACATTCATGTATTGAATGCTCCTTCACCTGCTGCAACATCATGTTTAGCAATTGCAGATGAAATATTAAAACGAATTTAACTATTTAATATATATTTTCTTAGTTGTTGATTTCTCATCAGAAGTAACTGTAATAAAATACATTCCACTTGAAAAATCTTCGAAATTTAATTGGTACGTAGTATTTGATTCTTTACGCATAGAAAAATTACTATACTCTTGACCAAGTAAATTTCTAATTTGGATGTTGTTTTTATCTAAGTTAATTAGATTTGAACTTAAGATAATATTTTCTTCACTTGGATTTGGATATAATGAAAAGTTAATAATAGTTTCATTTTTAACCGCTAGAGGTGAAGCATCGAAAAAGTTAACATTATCGATATATAATGTATTACCATTGCTACAATGATTTTCAAATGCAAACCTTACATATGATAGACCAGAAAAATCCGTCAAATCTAGTGTTATCGTTTGCCACTCTGTATTACTTGGTGTGAAATAAATTGTTTGATCTAGAGCTGTTGTTAATGATCCATTGCTATAATTAATAATGTTTGACCAACTAGTTGTTCCATTTAAAGAACTCCAAATACCAAACCTGTCGGAACGAGAAGAATTATATCTTGCATAAGCAACATCAACTTGAAGTGTAGGGTTTATTGCTGTAGATAAATCAAAAGCTATACATCTCATACCATAGTATCCAGATGTTGTATTAAAATTATCAAAATATGCTGAACTACTACTTGTACCATAAGCGCCAATTGATGTTGAATGCTCCTAAGCAGCTCCAATATCACCGAATGCTTGCCATTCATCTGGTAAGAATGTTACTCCTTCAAAATCTTGTATATATGGTATTGTTGTAGTTTGGCTAAACATTGAAATACTAATAAATATTAGACCTATAGCAAAGTATTTTTTTTTCATTATTTAAATTATTATACCGTTACTTAAACTACAAACACTCAATTTAATGGCATACTCAATAGAAATCTAACAAATGGAGTTCTTTCTTTAATAAACAAGAACGAATTTCATATAAAATATTACATGTAATACACAAATGTAAAACACTAAACCCCCAAGTTTAAAAACAATTAAAAAAAGAGTAATATCAAAAATATTACTCTTTTAAATCAGTTTGATAAGAATTTAATTTAACTCAAAATTAATACCTAGAACAAAGTTTCTTCCAATTGCATTGATGTCTTCAGATTTTAATCTTGATAAATGTGGGATGTATGAAGTATCAAATAAATTATTAACATTGCCAGTCAATTCAAATATAATCTCGCCAAATTTTATATTACCTCCAAATGCTGTGTTTATAAGTGTGTAGCCATCAGAAATAGTTTGAAAGTCACTTGCGTTTTCTTGCTTAAAAGTATGTGATATTGTTAATGTTGCATATCCGTTATCAAGCCAATTACCTATATTATATTCAGTTTTTAAAATATTATTCCATTTATTTGCAGGAATTAGTGGTAAATAATTTCCATTATCTTGTTTTCCAATCACAGTTTCAAATGTGCTTTCTAAATGCAACCAATCTAAAGGGTGTGGATGTAAGTGAAAACCGATTTCTCCACCATATAACTTTGCATTTTCTTGTATATAATTAAAAACTTCAGCATCATCTTCAATTTCTCCAGTTGGAGTTAAATAAATATAATCATTCAACTTATTATAAAACCCGTTAACAAAAAATTCTAAATGTTCATTTTTATATTCTACTGCAATATCAACTTGAAAATTTTGTTCATTACTAAGGTCTGAATTCCCAATTTCAAACCTATTAGTGCCATGATGCACTCCGTTTGAAGTTAACTCTGCTAGATTTGGAGCTCTATAGCCAGTCGCAAGATTAATACGAGTTGTTATATCTTCTTTTAAATTAAATTTATATCCAAGTGAAGCGGTGAAATTGCTGAAGTTTTTATCGAGACTTTCAAATATATGGACTTCATCTTCATGTGCAACTTCATGATATGATGTCTCAATTTTTCTTGTGTCAAAACGAATACCTCCTTGTAAAGAACTTTTATCAAATTCAATTACAGCAGTTGAGAAGATACCAATGTCATTAATTTCAGAATCTGGAATTAAAATTTCTTCTGCAAGATTCTTGTTTTTTTGATGCATTCCTTGAGCACCCAAAATTATTTCTATATTTTTAATTTTCGGCAAATTATACTTTACATCATAATTAAAAGTTTTAAGTTTCATTCTTAAAGCCGGACCTTCTTCCTCTTCAGAACCTACTTCACCTTCTTCGTGCTCTTCAAATTCATT